>JBMYQZ010000824.1:0-2444 GCA_049601855.1 Limisphaerales bacterium
TCATCCGTAAGACGCTGCAGATCGGACTCCTCGTAGGACGGCTGCACCACGAAGTACAGGGGCGGCGAAGGCTCGATCTTCAGCTTGTAAACACCCGCGTCCAAGGTCTGGTCATATTCCACCACGCTGCTCCCCTCCCCCCCGGTGATCTGAAGTCCCACCTCGTCGCCCGTCGGCGTCTCCAAGATCATCTCCCGACCCGCTTCCCGTGCCGGAAAATGTGCCGAGATCATTTCACCCGGTTTGAGATTCCGTGGGGGCGTGGAGGCCGAAGCGAGATAGGCGACCATTCGTTGCATCAGCGGCAGATAGAACGGACGCATCGGGAGATTGCTCCAGTCCGCATCGCAGGGAACGGAAAACTGCAACACCTTGCCTCGCCCGTATTTGCGCTCTGCCAGAAACGGCTGTCCGCCTTCAAATTGGGCGAGCACGCTCGGCGAATTCTGCCCGTTGAGCTCCAAGGGAGAAGTCTTGTACCAGATGCGAATCAACGCATCCGAAAGCTTGCCATTCCGTTCGTCGTTAAAGAAATCCAAGGCCGGATTGTCGTAACGCTGCGCGGCCACCCGGGTCGTTCCCGTGTCTTCGCCCTCCAGCGATTCAATCTTCAACGGCAACAGCTGGAGCTCCAGCCCCATTACCTTGTTGTACCAATCGACTTGGATGCGACTACCGGGAAATACGATCAAGCCACCCCCATTTTCCACGAACTTCTGCAATGCCACGGCGAGATCCCCACTCAGTTGAATGACGTTTGCCAACACGATGATGTGCTTGCCCCCGATCTGGGCCGGATTGAATTGATGCGATGAAATCGTCGTGGCGCTCACGAGATTCTTCTTCCCTGATCCCGCCCGATAAGGCGCCAGAGCCATCTCCAGGTAATCGGTCTCGCTCTTCAGAATTTCGTTGGACGATTCGCCACTCACCAGCAGCACATCCAGTCGCTCGCTGACGGATAAACTGGCCCGGTGAATATTGTCCGCCTCCAGCTCATCCGCATCCGCCATCACCTCGATGAGATGCGACCCGGCTTTCTCGAAGACGTGATCGAAGTGCACCGTCACTTCCTCGCGCGACTTCAGCTGAAGACGTTGAGTGCTAGCCTCTTCCCCATCCACTCGCAAGATCACTTCCAAACTCGTCCATTCCTTGTCGCCAAAATTCCTCACCGTCGCGCGAATCGGAAAATCCTGTCCCACGCCTTGCAGCAGCTTCGAGTGCTTCAGCTCCGTGACCGCAACGTTGTTCTCAACCAGGTCGCCCACCGGGAACAGAACCAGGCGCGGTTGCACCGCGGATTCTTCAGCCATCGCCGCCACTCGGTTCATCGAAGTCCCCGCCGTTTCCTTGAAATTCACCTTCTGAAAATCACTCACCCAGATAACGTCGCGCACCGGCTGGGTCATGTCGGCCAACATCCCGATACCCTGTTCCAACGCGGAGGACCAGCGACTCACCCCCTGCACGGGTGACCTCTCCTCGATCTCACGATTCACCAGCACGTTGTCGTAAGCCGCGTTGTCCAGCACCGGGCGAGGATCTCCACCCGCCATCACCACATTGATCTCCGTCCCCCGCCCCGCCGCATCAAGCAATTCCGACACCGCTTCCTGAGCCTCCTCATACGCACTCTGCCCCGCCGTCACCGCCGCCATCGAATAGCTGTCATCCATCACCACCACCACCGAACTCTTGGCCTCCCCCAGCAGTTGATTGAACTTCGTAAACACCGGTCGCGCCATACACAGCGCCAACAGAAATGGGATCAGGCAGCGAATGATCAACAACAGCAGATTCTCGAGGTTCAGACGGCGCTTGTTCTCCAGCAGCGCCTGCTCCAACAGATGCATCGCCCCCCAGTACACCACCTTCGGCTTGCTCCGGTGAAACAGATGAATCACCAGCGGCACCAACAAGGCCGAAGTCCCGGCCAACAAGATGGCATTGAGAAAAGTCACTTCGCTGCCCCACAAGACTGGAATCCGCACCAGTCATTCAGTCGTGGGTGCGCGCATCCTGCCCGAAAATCCTCCCGAGGCAAATCCGGGAAAATCGGGGTCCGGGTGTGGCCGACGACAATTGGTTGAACCTATCGACCTGCCAACCGTTTCATCAACACATCGTTGTCCTTCATATGAACCAGTTCGTATCCTCTCTGGCTCATCATGTTGATGGCCACAGTCAACCAGTACATCCGATAATCAGTGTTTTTCGGATAGTATTCTCCGCCCGGAAACTTTTTCTTCCCCTTGGTATCCATCACATTCTGAACCGTTCCATCCGGCCAAAAGATCGTCGTCCGCTGCTCCATGAATCGCGCGGACGCATACTCGAACGAATTCGCAACTTGCTTGCGACCGGACTGGCTCTGTGAGTGAACATGAACCAGACCAGCTACGAACACGACAACGGAGGCCAGCAAGAAGAATCGATTGGAA
>JBMYQZ010000825.1:0-2437 GCA_049601855.1 Limisphaerales bacterium
AGCCTTGGAGGAAGTCCCCAACCAGGTTCAATCGATCCTGGAACAAAACGATGAGATCAAGCGCATCGCCCTGAAGTACAAGGATTGTTTCAACTTCTTCTTCCTCGGCCGGCAATTCAATTTCCCGGTCGCCCTTGAAGGCGCGTTGAAGCTGAAGGAAATCTCCTACATTCACGCTGAGGGGTATCCCTCCGCGGAGATGAAGCACGGACCGATCGCGATGATCGACGAGAATACGCCCACGGTTATCATCGTCCCCACCGACGGCCTCTACGACAAGACCTTCTCCAACCTGGAAGAAATCAAAGCCCGCAAAGGTCCCATCATCGCCATTGCCACCCAAGGCAACGACACGATCAAAGGCAAGGTCGACGACGTCATCTACGTTCCCGAGACTTGGGAGTGCATCTTCCCGCTGCTCGCGGTCATTCCGTTGCAACTTCTCTCCTACCATATCGCCGTCGCTCGTGGTTGTGACGTCGACAAACCCCGTAACCTCGCCAAGAGCGTTACGGTGGAATAGAACGGAACTACAATTCTGCAGCTGCAGGCAAGGCGACGGAAACGTCGCCTTGTTCTTTTTTCAGCTGCCGAACCTGCGTTTCCGCGAAGTGAAGCGGTAGCAGGCCGAGTATTCCAAAGGAACAATCAATCAACCTCCAACCAAGGGGGATTCCCCGCAGTTCCCCGAAGGCGAGTGCCCAAGGGATGACGGCGAGGCAGGCGATCTTGGCGGCGGTGAAGAGCCATTTGTTCTGTACGGGATCGATCCAGGCGCCGACCATGAAGAGGGCGATGATGACATGTCCGAAGGCGAGCCAGTCGAAACCGTAGCCGACGAAGGGCATGTCGCGGTCGATGATGTGGACGGCATCGCGCACGCGACCGATCCAGGAGTCGGCGGCGTGCGGTGAACCGGATTCCGGGATGCTTAGAATCTTCGCGAGAAGGTCGAGTTCCCAGACGAGCGGGATGGCAGTGACGCCGCTGAGGACGAGGGCAGAGATGAACAACCCGATCCAGATGCGGCATTGCTTCAGCTGAGAGGTGTTGGAGTTCATGTGTGCCTTTCTGGGTTAGTCGTCGTGGGTGGCGCGTGAGCGACGTGATTCGTCGGTCATGGTGTCGCCCCAGTGGCCCACGAAGAACTTCTTCTCAGTTGGCAGGAAGGTCTCGCTTTCACCGATGATGGGGCGAAGCGCGGTGGACATTTGCAGGACCACGACGACAAAGACCGTGAGCCATACTTTGACGACGCCGTTGTCGGACTCGGCTACTACCGCTTGAAAGCCCGACTTGAAGAACGCGATGGCGAAATACATCGCCACGGTCCAGAACAGCAGGTGCAGCAATCCCATCATCGGGATCGATTCGGTGGATTGGGAAAAGACCCAGGCCACGGGCGCGAAGCCGATGAGCAGGAACGTCATAATCGCCATCAATCCGGCAACAAGTCCGAGGATTTGTTGCAACGTCGCCTTGCTGCCGGCGAGGCAGGAGAAGATGTAGAGACTGGGCAGGCAGATCAGTCCGGAGACGAGGATGCCGCCGGCGACCTTGACCGGTGCCGCCCAGAGCTGTTGTCCGCCGGTGAAAGTGCCGACGACGAAGCCGTATCCGAGGAGTCCCAAGATGCTGATAAACAGGAGTCTCAACGCCAGTGATTTGCCGTCGGGCTGGCCGATGCGGTGGAAGATGCGTTTGGGTTGTCGCAGCACCGCCTCGGCAACGCTGGCCACGGTGAGGAGGGGGGCGGTGATGTTTTCACCTATTTCTTCCACAGGCAGGGAGGGCGGAGTTGGCACGAGTTGGGCGTCGTCGCTGTTGGACTCGTCGGCGTCGGCGGGCAGCAGGGGAGGTTCGTTTTCCATCATGTTGTTCCTTTTTGTTTAGTTGTTCAAAAGACGTTGAAGTGAGTAGTAGACGGCTTCGTAAAAACTCCCGCGCATCGGCTCGTCGCGAAGGAATTGCACGGGCAGACCGGGGGAACCGATGAACGGTCGCAGGATCCACGACATCTGGCTGCCGAGGAACAGGTTGCCTGCCAGCCAGGCGAAGAGAACTCTTCGGGCGCCGGTTCGATTACCGCTGAGGGCGACGAGCAGTTGGTAAAGCCGCAGGTTGGCGACGATGCCGGCGAAGGCGACCATGGCCACGATGGACAGCAGGATGATCGCGTGGGCCGAGCCGGCTCTTTGCGTCATTTCCAGCGGCGGCGTATTCCAGATGAGAAAGGCCAGGACCGGACTGAGCGAGCCCATGATCACCGCGGCGATCACGAAGCTCATCATCACGGCGAGGAAGGATTGGCGCACTCCGATGTTCACACCCAACAGGGGCGCGAGCATGGCGTTGAGCAGGGCATTGCCCGTCATCGTCAGCAACACGACAACGGGGAATTTGACCGCCGTGTATATTGCCTGTTCCGGTGCCCGCC
>JBMYQZ010000826.1:0-2426 GCA_049601855.1 Limisphaerales bacterium
CACGGGCGTTGATCGCGAGGTTCATGATGATCTGATCCAACATGCCCGAGTCCGCAATGAGAGGCACAGTGGCGGGGGCAAGCTCTTGGCGCACGGTGATCTTTTCGCCCAACAAACGCTGCAACATTTTCGTGGAACCGACCACGATGCCGTTCAGATCAAACGTCGTCTTCTGCATCACCTGCTTGCGACTGAAAGCCAGCAACTGTCTCGTCAGATCGGCGGCCCTGTCGGCGGCGTGATCCATCTCGCCGTTCAATTCGGCTACTTCGGAATTCCGATCGACCATCATACCGATCAGCTCGCTGTTGCCGCGAATGATCGTGAGCAGGTTGTTGAAGTCGTGCGCGACCCCCGCGGCGAGTTGACCGATCGCCTCCATTTTCTGCGACTCGCGCAACTGGTTCATCAAGTTTACCCGCTCGGTCACGTCCTGGAACAACACGAGCAGGCATTCTTCACCATCGAGATCAATGATCTCCGCCGAAAGAATCACCCTCAGCTCACGCCCATCCTTCGTCCTGATCTCGCCCTCGAAGTCTTGCACTGAACTCCCAGCCATGAGCCGATCGAGCAATCGTCGCTTCTTCTCCGGTGACGGAAACAGACCCACTGAATCCGCGGTCTTCCCAATCAGGTTCGCACGACGGAATTCAAACTGGTTGAGAAAACTCCGGTTGACGTTGATGAAGCGGAATTGTGTCCGCGTCACGATCGCCACGGGAACAGGACTGGCCTGAAAGGCGGCCGCGAATCGGCCTTGCGTCTGCTCCACCCGACGTCGCAGGAAGTTCACCCAGCCAAGCGAACCAAGCGCGACCACCAGCAGTCCGCCGACGGCCAAGAGCAAACGGTCTCCCGTCCACCAGGGCGCCGGGGCGACCAGTTCGATGTCTTTGCCCGACCACAGCAGCAATTGATAACCCTCCGCTTCGCGGCGATGATTTGAGCGATACTCGCAAATGCCCGTCAGGCGCAACTCGCTGTCGGGAGGGAGATGAATCAATTCCGATGTCACTTCCTTGAACGGCATCACGGCGGTGATCACCCGCAGACCGTCGTTCAACGTGACGAGATGCTCTTCGTCACTTCGCGTCTGACCGACAAGGCGACCTTCCACCGTGACCAGTTCCCCATCGTGATTGCCATAAGAACGCGCGACTGGCACTTAGCATCTGGGGTTTCGCACTCTGGCCCTGACCTCGCGATTGCAGCAAGGCGTCCTCCAGAAAGCGATGGTCGTCGCCAGCCACCGGGTAACCAATGGCACTCACCACATCGCCGACATGGACATCGGCGGCCTGCTCCGACAGCACGGAGATGCTGCCACTGTCGTCGGCGAGAAACAATCGATGCTCCTCGCGATACGTCACCACGCCTTCAATCCGACGGGCACGTGCGAGAGGACCCGCAGCGATATGAAACAGATTTGTGATCAAAACGGGCGGGGCATCTGCCAGATCATCCAGCGACTCTCCCGACACATTCATTCCGTCGGGAGACGGAACCAATACGTTCACGGTCGGGCGACGATCCAAGCCCTCGTCCATGTCACCCAAGCCGGTCACCACCACGCGTTTGCCCAGGAGATCCACCATCGCTTCCGCTTCACCCGGTTTCCGTATCAGGGCCGTGAAGCGCAGACCGGAACGCGCCAGAACCAGCTGCAGGCCGTTGGTCGTCGACTCGATCCGACGCACGTTGCCATCACCGCTCACCCATTGTGACTGGTAGCGCTTTCCGATCACGCCGCCCTGATTGATCTTCGTCGGATTGGGCAGCCGCAAACCCGCGGCGGTCTGAGGCGGATCCGCCGGCTCAACGGTTTTCACGCTGATCACCGGCCCATGGGCGCCGTTCAATGCGTGGCCGGTGACCAGTATCCAGGCGCCAGGCGTCGTGTCGAAATTCACCGACGCCTTTACCTCCACGCCGCCACCGGCTGTCCGCGCAAACAACCGGCGCGGGGTGTCCACGAAAGTCACCAACGCGCGCAAGCGCACGGGCCAGCCCTTCGCCAAGGCCTCTTCATCCAACCTGCGAAGATCGGTGATTGTGCGAATGCTCGCCACTTGGTTGGTCGCCTGACCATCGTCCGGCGCGGGATGATTGGGCTCCGTCAAAACGGGGGGCGATGATCTGGGCCGTGCCCGAGTCCATCACGATTTTCTCCTCCTCACGGGCTAGGAATCCAATCGCATCAATCCAGTCACCCGCGCGCAACCACAGTGAAGAACGCGCCATAAAACGCATCCGCCCCGTCCCATCGTCAATCCAGAGACCACCGTTCGGGGCCGCCTCGACAACGCGCGCGCGGACGTTGATCAAACGCGCCGGAAGCCGGTTGCTTTCCCGGTACTCGAGCAGTTCAGCGATCGGCTGCTGCGCCCGGCCCGAGTGATCGTATCGACGCCCGCTGCGGGGGG
>JBMYQZ010000827.1:0-2422 GCA_049601855.1 Limisphaerales bacterium
CAATCCCAAGGGCGAATATGTGCGCAACGTGAAGGACGCGCCGAAGCAGTTTCACGGCTTTGTGATCCGGAAGGAGAAGGGTGGTGAATTCATCTACGGTGCGGATCTCACCGACCAGACAATCTACAAGTTGACGCTTGGTGGGAAGAAGGTGCTGACGATTCCTCCCACGGCTGTCCCGGAAAAATTCAAGCGCAAGGGCCGCGGCAAGAACGCCAAGCCCCGCATGCGGCTCACCGGCATGGATGTGGCGCCGAATGGCGATCTTTACGTCGTGGATGGATACAGCAGTGATCACATCCACCGCTTTGGCAGCAAGGGCAAATACGTGACGTCATTTGGCGGCAAAAAGCCACCCTTCAACACCAAGACCCTGCACAAGATCGCCGTCGATACGCGCTTCAAACCGGCCCGCATCATCGGGGTGGATCGCCAGAATTTCCGGGTCATTCACTTCTCCCTCGAAGGAGAATTTCTCGGTGTCGTGAACAATAATCTCCTGCGGCCGGCAGCCGTTGCCATCCATGGCGACCTTGCGGCCATCGCCGAAATTCGAGGTCGCGTGGCGCTCCTCGACAAGTCGGGGGAAGTCGTCAAGACGATCGGCTACAACGAGGTGCTGGAGAATCGCGAGAACAACAAGACACCGCCCGCGCGTTGGTTTCCGGGAATCGTCACCGCGCCTCACGGCGTGGCCTTCAACGCAAACGGCGATCTGTTTGTGGCTGAGTACAGTGTCTTCGGCCGCGTGCACCGATTCAATCTGGTCAAGTAGCTCGGTTCAGCCGCGGGCTACCTTTTGAGCGGCAGCTGAAGCGATCTCGAGACACTTCTCGATGTCCTCGATCGGGTCTTCCGGTTTCTCCTCGTATTCGAGGGAGAGGGCGCCGTCGGCGGGGAACTTGACCTTCTTAAGGGCTTTGAACACGCCTTCGACATCGAGGTGCGCAGTGCCGAGGATGACACTCTTGCCGCGGCGCTGGCCGATGTTGACGTCGTCTTTGAGATGCATGCCGTATAGGCGGTCGCCCAGAAGGTGAACGACTTCGACCGGATCTTCGCCGGAACGGATGTAGTGGCCGAGATCGGCACAGAAACCGATTCGTTTGTCCCACTTCTGCACGGCCTTCTTGACGTCTTTGGCCTTGTCGTAGAGGTGAGTGGGGCCGTGATTGTGAATGGCGATGCGGATGTCGTATTTCTTCACCAGCTTGTCGAGGCTCTCGAACGAATCCGGTTGCGGATTGGCGCTGATGTTGCGCACGCCGGCAAGCTTGGCGAATTTGAAGAAGTTCTCGTTAGCCTTGTGATCCTTGGTGAAGGTCTGTACGCCGTGCGCGGAAATGGAAATGTCGTGCTTCGCCAGCTTCGCGTTCATCTCCGAGATCTTCTGCTTGTCGCCGGTCTGCGGATAGTGGTTCCGGAAAAACTCCACCCAATGCAGTCCGAGCCCTTCGATCTTCGCCAATGCCCCATCAACGCCGAAGGCTCGCAGGCAGTAACTCTGGATCCCCATCTGGAATCCGCCGAACTTCTTAATCGATTTCTTCCGGGCGGGGGAGACAGCCGCGAGGATGTTGGGAACGTCAAACCACGTGGCACCTGCGGCTGCGGCTGCGGTGAGAGTGCGGCTGATGAACGTGCGACGACTGAGATCAGAAAGGGATTTCATGCGCCGGATTAAGCGGGCAATCGAAGGGCTGGGCAAGTCTTCTGATCAACGGTAGTTTACGCCGCGTGTCCGACGCTCTCCAACCTAACATTCTTTGGCTATGCACCGATCAGCAGCGCTATGACACCATCCGTGCGCTCGGGAATTCGCGGATCAATACGCCGAACATCGATCGACTGATCGGGGAAGGAGTCACGTTTACGCGGGCTTATTGTCAGAGCCCGGTCTGTACGCCCAGCCGGGCTTCCTTTCTCACTGGGCGCTACCCGCGTACAACGCGGTGCCGGCAGAATGGACAGGCGATGCCGCCGGACGAGCAGTTGATCAGTCGGATTCTGACAGACAACGGATATACCTGCGGATTGGCTGGGAAACTTCACCTCGCTTCCTGCTCGGATGGCAAGGTCGAGACGCGCATTGATGATGGCTACTCCACCTTTCATTGGTCGCATCACCCCCAGCCGGATTGGCCTGAGAACGCTTACACCCAGTGGCTGACGAAGAAGGGGAAGACTTGGCAGGAGTTGTATCAAGGGGCGGGGAGTGCTTACGCAAAAGAGGGCGTGCCGACCGAGTATCACCAGACGACCTGGTGTGCGGAGATGGCGATTGATTTTCTGCGGGAGAACAGAGGGCAGCCTTGGATGTTCTCGTTCAATTGCTTCGCGCCGCATCATCCCTTCGATCCGCCGAAAGAGTTTCTGGATCGTTATGATCCAGATGAAATGCCGTTGCCGAAGGAACGGGCAG
>JBMYQZ010000828.1:0-2421 GCA_049601855.1 Limisphaerales bacterium
CGTCCCCTGGCCTTCTATGGCTGGTTGGAAGTCGCGATCGGAATTTACGCGCTGGCGTTTCCCCAACTCTACGAAATCGCCTACGGCGTCTATCTTGGCGCGGCGAAAGGCGCCGGTGGTTCCTCACTGCTGGCGATGAAGTTCTTCATGGCGCTGGTGGTGGTGATCATCCCCACGGTGCTGATGGGCGGCACCTTGCCGGTTTTGACGAGGTTGCTGACACGATCCCTGGGTGAACTGCGGGGACGCGTATCCACTCTCTACTTCATCAACAGCGTCGGGGCCGTGCTGGGCGTCGGGTTGGCAGAGTTCTGGCTGGTGCCGGACATGGGCTTGGATGCCGCAATTTATTGCGGGGCGGTATTGAATCTCGGAGTGGGAGCCATCGCGTTATTTGTCAGCGGTTGGCTTCGCGAGGAAAAACAGGAGGAACCCAGCGAGGATCCATCGGGAGAATCCACGGAGACTTTCACCCGCGAAGAAATCCGTCTGGCGGTGATTGGCATCGGCCTTTCTGGATTCGCCGCCATGCTTTACGAGATCGCCTGGACGCGACTGCTCGGGCTGACGATGGGGTCCACTTCGGGTGCGTTCGCGATCATGTTGATGACCTTCATCAGCGGCATTGCGTTGGGATCGTGGTTGATTGGCCGGATCAAGAAGATCAGCAACAGCCTCGACTGGTTTGCCTGGATGGAAATTGCGGTGGGAGCCTCGGTGATCCTGACCATGTTCCTCTACAGCCGCCTCCCCTACTGGTTCATCTGCCTGGCCACGGTCTTGAAACGGGAGGCTTCGAACTACGGCGTCTACCAATTGTTGGAGGCGATATTCAGCTTCGGCGTGATGATTATTCCCACCACAATTCTGGGAATGACCCTGCCACTTGTCAGTCGCATCTCCACGGCGGAGTTGGCTCGGACCGGCCGTTCGGTGGGCCACGTATTTTCGTTCAACACAATCGGGGCGGTGGTTGGCACGATCATCACCGGACTCTGGGCATTGCCCACGCTCGGACTCGCCCGCACCTTCGCGCTCGGCACCGGCATCAACATCGCGATCGGTATCGTGATCCTGGCTCGCAACGCCGCGCCCGCCCAAAAGAAACTGGTCCCAATGGTCCTGCCCGGAGTCGTGCTCTGGGCCGTGCTCGCGCACTCGCTCTTCGACGCCGAATGGCAACGACTGACCACCAGTGGCGCCTATCGCTACAAGGTCGCGCCTGAGTCCTTTGAGGATTTCGACAAGATCAACAAGGAATACTTCACCATTCTCTATCACCGTGACGGTGCCGGTTCCACCGTGACAGTGAAGCGCGACAACACCTCTCAAGAGGGCAACACCTTCCTGCTGGTTAACGGCAAGACCGACGCCTCCACCGTGGGCGACATGTCCACCCAATTGCTGATTGGTCATATGCCGGCCCTGTTGCATCCGGACCCGAAAGAAGTCCTGGTCATCGGACTCGGCAGTGGCGCCACCGCCGGCGCAATGCTCACCCACACCAACGTGCAGTCCGTGGTCTCCGTCGAGATCAGTCCCGAGATTGTTGCCGTGGCGGACCAGTTTTTCGCCAGCATCAACAACGGCGTGATGAAGAACCCGAAGCACAGCGTGCTGATCGACGACGCGAAGTCCTATCTTCACACCACGGAGAAAACCTTCGACATCATCGTGAGTCAGCCATCCAACCCTTGGATGGCCGGAATCCCGGGGCTGTATTCGTCCGAGTATTACCAGCAGTGCGCACGCAAGATGAAACCGGGCGGCCTCATGTGCCAGTGGGTTCAACAGTATGAAATTGGCAAGGACGCCATCGAAACCATTCTCGCGACTTTCACCCTTTCGTTTCCGCATACGACGGTCTGGTGTTCAGACACCGGCAACCTCCTCCTGCTTGGCAGCACCACGCCCCTCGACCGCGACGTCGAACGATTCGTAGGCCGCCTGCGACACCAGCCCGTACAGGTCAGTTTGGCCCATGCGCGAATCGGCCGCCCGCTCTCGTTGCTCGCCCATGAGTTGATCTCCCCGGAATACGCCCGTTACGCCTTTCCGAGGGAGAGCACCCAGATCCACAGTGACTACTTCCCGGTCCTGGATCGGATGGCCCAGGTCGGGCGATTCGTCGGCCGCACCACTCAGGACATCTTCCGCTACGACGAACGCAAGGAGCCGCATGCCAACTCGCTCCTGGGCCAATATCTCAAGAACACCACGCCCAATCCGTACGAATGGAACCAGCTTTACCAGCACAACGAATATGTTCGGATTTTCGGGCCGGAAATGATCCGCTCCTTCACTTCCGCCTGGGCCAAGAAGTATCCCAAGGATCCACGCCCCACGATGTTCGCCGCCAACGAGGATGACGCCCGCGCGCCAACGGTTGAAGACGTGGCCCTCATGTCCTTCAAGCTCTCC
>JBMYQZ010000829.1:0-2417 GCA_049601855.1 Limisphaerales bacterium
CTTCCTTTCACCCCATCTCCCCATCCCGCCTAAGCCGTGTCATTTCTGAATCCACTTCTGCTCTTTGGAATGGCGGCCGTCAGCGTGCCGATCATCATCCATTTGTGGAATCGGCGCCGCTTCAAGAAGGTCGTGTGGGCGGCCATGCGCTTCGTGCAGATCAGTGTGGAGAAGAACAAGAAGCGCATGGATCTCGAGGACATGATCCTCCTCGCCTTGCGTTGCCTGCTCCTGCTCCTGTTGGCACTGGCACTCGCCCGTCCCGCCTTTCGTGACTCCGCGGCCGGGGCGTTTGGTGTTGCGAAGGTCACCGCCGTCGTGTTGTTGGACAACTCCGGCAGCATGGGCATGAGCGACGGCGTCGAAACCCGTTTCGAACAGGGCCGCAAAGCCGCCGAACAAATCATCAACTCGCTTCCTTCCGGTTCGTCCGTGGCCGTCTACCTGGCTTCCGACACCGCCAAGCCGCTCCTGGGTGAACCGACCCACGATTTGAATCTTGCCCGCAAGGTCATCCGCGAAGCCCGTCTCAGTGATCGTGGCACGGAGATGTATCAACCCCTCGAGCGCGCGGTGGAAACGCTCAAGGGTCGCGCCGCTATTCAGAAGGAAATCTACGTCATCACCGACGGCCAGGCCTCGGGTTGGAAACAACTCGGCGACATCCAGACGCTCCTCACCCGCGCCGGTGATGTCGGCAAGAAAGAGAATCTGCAAACCCATCTCATCCTCGTCGGCCGTCGTGAGGAGCGGAACCTGGGCATCTCCGATCTCGCGCTGGCCACCGGCCTTTCGCCGATCAACCGTCCGTTGCGTTTTGAAGTCAGCGTTGCCAACACCGGTACGCTCAAGGTGGACAACGTCAAGGTCTCCATCGCCGTCGATGACGAAGCGGCCGCTGACTCGGTCGTTATCCCGGAGATTCCACCGGGCCAGACCCGGACGGCTTCGCTTTTCGTCCGGCTCCGCTCGGAAGGCTGGCATTCTGTCACCGTCAAAATCGGACAAGACGCCTTGCCCTTCGATGATCAACGCGTGCTGGCCGTCCGGGGCATCAAGGAACTCTCCGCCTTGCTCGTCGATGGTGATCCCGGCGATGAGCCTCGTGCCGCTGAGACCTTTTTCATCCGCCACGCGATGACACCCGTTCCGTTCGCTGAGAAAGCGGACTACTTCATCAAGCCCCGCGCGGTTGTCGTTTCCGAACTCTCTGGTGTTCGCTTCGATGACTACGACGTCGTCGTCCTGGCCAACGTCGCCGAGATCACCGTTGCCCAGTCACAACTGCTGGAGCGATTTGTACGTCGGGGTGGCGGTCTGCTGGTCTTCCCCGGCCCCCGCACGAACCCCACTTTCTACAATGAACGCCTCGTCCGTGACTTGCAGTTGCTTCCGGCCACCATCGGCGAAGTTGTGGGCAACGAGAATGAGGATGACAAGTTCGTCCATTTCCAATCCAAGAACTACGACCACCCGATCATTTCCCTCTGGCGCAATCAATCCTCTGGCACGATCGCTTCCGCTCGTTTCTACAAGTATTTCCAACTGCTGCCTGTCATCGACGGGAACAGTTCCACCAACCAGACCGATGCCGCCAAGGTTGTCCTGCGCTTCGACGATGAATCCCCGGCGGTGGTTGAAAAGGCCTACGGGCTTGGCCGCGTGGTTCAGTTTGCCAGCACCGGCGACATCGCCTGGAATGATCTTCCCGTTCGTCCCGCAGTCGTCCCGTTGCTGCATCGCATCCTCGCCGCTGTCACGCGAAACCGCGACCAATCCGCCAATCTCCCGGTCGGCCAGCCCTTCATCCGCCGCCTGCACGCCGAGCGCATCGGACAGGACGCTTCTGTCGTCAATCCCGCCCACGAAGGCGACGAACGCGATCTCGAAAAGATCGCGATGATCGAGGGCAATCCGGGTGTCGCCTACGCTCGCACGGACCAAAGTGGTATCTACGAAGTGAACCTCACCGACCCGGTGGAAAGCGTGAAGTTTGCCACCCAATCGAACCCTGCCGAATCCGGTCTCACGGAACTCACCGAATCGGATCTCGAAGAGATTCGCCGCGTGGCGAGTGTCGTCCGCTTCAATCCCTTGACCGATCTGCGAAAGTTGGTTGAAACCAAACGCGTCGGTGCCGAGTTCTGGTTGCCCCTCGTAATTCTCGTCCTCCTGCTTGCCGGTGGGGAAACGTTCCTGGCCCAGTACTTCTCGCGATCGAAATAACCCAGAGTCCTATTCCTACTCATAATCCTGATCCAACCGACTCGATGAAAACCTACTTCGATCACGAAAAACTCGATGTCTACCAATTCTCCCTCTCCTTTTACGAGTGGTCGGAAGAAGTCATTGAGCGTGTCCCGAAGAGCCATACTCTCCACGACCAACTCGATCGCGCACGGACTTCCATCGTTCTG
>JBMYQZ010000830.1:0-2410 GCA_049601855.1 Limisphaerales bacterium
TCAATCCACCGTAAAACACGAAGCCCGCACGCAACGCAAAGATTCGATACCAAGGCTTGCCGACGAACTCCTGCTCCCAAAACGTAATGACGAAAAGAATGCGGGCACCGAGGAAGGCGCCGCCAAAAATCCACAGGGCCATGTCTGTGATCCGCTCGGAATTGATGTTGTCCCGTCGACCACGCAACCCCGCCGTGTAGACTCCCGCCATGAATCCAATGGCGACGAGAATGCCGTACCAATGGACCGTCAGGTTGCCGATTCTGAACGCGATTTCTTGCACGAGCCGGTGAGGGTGCGGCGCAGAACATGAAAGTCCAAGCCGCAAGTTGGCTCGAAACTATCGCGTTGTGAGGATGTGGATCGGTGCGATGGGGTGTCCCATTCCCGGGGGAAGCGGAGGCGTCTCGGAAAAAGTCGGTTTGGCAAATTGCTTCACGACCGTCCGCCATGACTTCTTTTCCACTTCACTGAGTTTGCGCCACTGCTCGGCGTTGTGAAAGAACGCCATGCGTTGTTTTGCGTCCATGGCGATGAACCGTTGCAGGGCACTCATGCATTCGCGGCGGCTATCTTCGGGGAGACGCTGGATATCCCCGAGCGTGGTGAAGACCTTGGCGCGTTGGTAATCGGGGAGCCGGGCGATGACCTGCTCTTGTTCTCCTGGATGCAGGGAGAAAAAGCTGTTGAACTTGTTCATTAAATCCCGCTGCTTTTGCGGATCTAAAGACTGCCATGCCTTGATATGCTCTTCGGCGTTTCGGTTGAGCGAGGGCGAAAGTTTGCTGGCCAAGGCGATGCTGGCAAACTTGGGGCCATATCGCAGCACAGCATGCATCATCCACTGATTCTTCTGGATATCGTTCTTCATTTCCGCCGGTAACTGATCCCATTTCTCAAGGCGCACCCGAATGAGCGGTGCAAATTTCTGAGGCATGTGCTGGAGGCGTATTTCTCGCTGCTCTTTCGAATGCATGAACATGGGGTAGAGATAATAGCGGAGCTCGGTGGCCTGGAGGCGTAGTTCGCGCAGTCCCGGTTCCATGGCCTCGTATTCAGCGAGCTTGCGTGCGAGTTTTTCGGCGGATCGCTCCGAGCGCTTCGCCAACTCGGCTGTTCGTTCGTTCGGCTTCATGTCCAGCAACTTGCGAAAGGCCTCGAGCGGTGAACGGTAGGCACTTGGAGAGGTGAGCGGATGTGGCGGCAATTTGGGCGCGGCCGCGATACAGAACGCGGAGAGGATCAGGCTGGTGAGAGTGAGGTGCTTCATCATTTCTCCTCCAGTGCCAGCAGCAACTCGAGGTCACCGCTGACCATTGGTTCGCTGAGCGTGTTGATGGCGTCGAAGTCCTGAAGCACTTCTACAGAGGGGACTTGGGCAAGTTCCAGAACCGGCACCATGCTCTCCGCCAACTGCTCCTGTTGGTGGACGCGGCGTTGCCCGGCCGAAATGCCGAGGGCCAGAATGAGCGCGCAGACCCAGGCCATTCGCGGAATGCGGAGCCATGATCCGGAAAGGAAACGGACAATATTGAACTCAGCCCTGGGCTCAGGTGCGCGGGAGTCGAGTTCGATCTGCTGCCAAACGCGGGAAGTGAAATTGGATGAGACGGGCGATTCCGGGAGGTCGTCCAAGACTGACGAGAGGGCTTCCTCTTCTTCCCAGAGCTCGCGGTCTTCCTGGTGTTCGTGTAACCACGCGTGCAATTTGTCCTGCTCGCCGGCATTCAGTGGGCGGCAGGCGCGGATCTCCAAGAGTTGTTCGAATTCTGAGAGATGCATGTCAGTTGGTAGCGGCACGGGCTTCGCCCTCCCAGGTGCCGGTCTTGAGGTAGGGTTTCAATCTTTTCTTGAGGGTTTCGCGGCCGCGAAAGATGAGCGACTTCACCGAGGCCAAGCTGGTGTCCATGATCTCGGCAATATCGTCGTAGCTCAAGTCTCCTTCGCGGCAAAGAAGGATGGCTGTTCGTTGATTTTCTGGGAGATCGCGAACAGCGACATCGACCAAGTCGCTCAGTTCGGTGCTGAGCGCATCATGTCCCGGGGACTTTGCGCTGCGGTCTTCAAATTGCTTCACGTAATCGGCATCGTCGCCTTCCAGCTGAGTCTCCATCGACTCGGCGGGATGACGTTTACGTCGACGAATCTCGTTCAGTCCCAGGTTGCGGGCGATGGTGAAGATCCAAGTGGAGACCTTGGCGGTGGGTTTGTAGCGACCAGCGGCCTTGTAAATCTGCACGAAGACGCATTGGGAAAGGTCTTCGGCCTCGGTCGCATCCGAGACCGTGCGCATGATGAGATTCATGACCGGTTGCCGGAAGCGGGTCACCAATTCCTCAAATGCCTCACGGTCGCCCAGTTTGATTCGCTCCATCAGCGCGACGTCTGTCAATTCGGCGACCGGCATTGC
>JBMYQZ010000831.1:0-2391 GCA_049601855.1 Limisphaerales bacterium
GTTTTACGGATTCGCCTTTCTTTAGCTTGATGATGCCGTCAGGAGCGGACTTGTCGAGTGACTTGGTACCAAAGGGGTTGGCGGTGAAAAGACCGTAGGTGCGGACGTGCCATGGCGTGGGATATCGAAGACTGGAGGGATGATTGAGAATGGCGACCCCCATCTTCTTTCCGTTCACGGGGCCGTTGTAGTCGACCCATTTCGCGCGCTTGCCCCAAGCGGCTTTGTCACGGGTGCCGTTGCTGTTCACCACCGTGCCGCCCTTCTTGCTGTCGACATCCATGGATGTTGGAACGCGGACACTGAAGCCGGAGTCTTTCTTATCACTCAAGTTCGCTTCTCCGTAAGAGGCGATCAGTTCGATGTCGATGTCGATGATGTGTTTCCCCTTGCCGGCTCGGAAGACCAGAGTGCGGACATCGGAGAGCAGTTTGCGTCCGTCGCTGCCCACGTAGTCATTCTCACTGACGATGGTGGCAGTATTCTTGTTGGCCGAGATGTTGCGGAATTTGCGATGCACCGTGCTTCCCAATCCGGCGAGACGCTGCTTCTTCTGCTCGTCCGTGCCACGCCGCTCCATAATCGTGAGTTTCTCGTGCCAGGTGTCGAAGCCATCCGTGCCTTGGTGTCCGAACCAGAACGAACGATGGTGCGGGTGATCGTGGCGCTCGCCTTCGACCTTGGCCATCGGATAGGCGCGGGTCATCTCGATGCCGCCCGGTCCCATTACAGGCCAGAGGAACGGCTTGTTCGCCTGGTCGATGACGTATTTCGTGAAGAGCTTTCCGTTCAGGGTGACGGTGGCTCCCGATGCGGTTTCCTCGACGGCGAAGCCCTTTTTGGCGGCAAACGCCGATTGGCAATTGAGCAGCAGCGCGAACGCCAGATACGAAAGGTCGCGGATGATGGTCTTGAATCTCATGGATGGGTAAGAGACTGCCGTCGCGGAGGAATTGTTCACAAGCGAATTGATGAGGCTTTCAGAATTGCGCCTGCCGGGCCGGGCTGATAATTCTATCCCATACCCCGCCCCTCAGGGAACTCGTAGAATTGCACACACCATGAATATCGTAATCAATTGTCCGAACTGTAATCAGGAAATGGCGATCGACGACAGCGGTGTCGGTCAAACCGTCCCTTGCCCGACCTGTAATAAAGACTTCGTGATTCCTCAGGGTCGACCGGAAGCGGAGGTCAAGAAGGAGCGCGAGGCCGCTGCGGCAGCAGCCAAACCGGCCGAGAAGAAAGAGGAAGAGAAACCGAAAATGAGCAAAGAGGAACTCGCTGCTCTGCTTCCCGGTGCCAAAAAAGGAGGCGGCAAGAAGGAAGAAAAGAAGGACGCACCGGGCTTCAAGGTGAAGACATTCCAGCATCACCTCTGCATCGACATGGGCAATGACCTGTTTCCACAAATGGTCGAAAAGGCGCTCAATGAGATGAAGCGCGAAGATATTATCAATTGTACGCCGATCAGCTACAGCTACAAGAATTCAGGAGGCGACATCATCCAAGACTACGGCGTGATGATCATCTACGAGCAGAAAGCGAACGAGGACGAAAAGTAATGGCTGTCCTCAATTCAGCTCGAGACCATCCAAGACAATGATGGTGTCCGGCCGGACCGTCTGGCTATAACCATCCGCCCGCAGTTTGATTGCTTCGATCTTGTGCCAGCCGACGGGTTGGCGGGAGGTTCGCAGGTCTTCCAAGGGGAACTGAAATGCCTTCCAACCGGTGAAATCGATTGGGATCTTCACACTGTAGTAATCGCCGCCTTCGGTGGCCTCGTTCTCGGAGCTGAAGATCATGACGAAGGTGGAACTGGTGTTGCGCTCGCTGTAGAGATTGAAAGACACCTTCTGAAAGCGACTCCAGTTCTGCGGTTCCTCGTATTTGCGATCGACCTTGGTCCTTTGTCCATGATCCCAGCGGAGGCCCGCGGTCCATTTCTTGCGGTGCTTGGTGTCGAAACTGATTCCATCCCAATTCGAGATCGCGACCGGACGCGGGTTGGCTTCAATTCTTGTGGTTACGTCGTCCACGTAGCAGGTCATCACGCTGGAGCTGATGGTGTGCAGCCAGATTCGGGCTTCACTCGTGCCTGGAGGGGCAGTTCGGCTGACTACAATCGGGGTCCATTTGCCTTGTTCTGTTGCTTGTCGAAAGCCTTGACGTTCTTCTGTGAACTCCCCGGCTCGATCGATGAACTCGATGTAGACTCCAAGGCCACGAGGATCGCCGGATTCACGATAGCACCAGAGCAGGACCTCCACTCGTTGACCGGCTTTCACCTTGAAGGTCTCGGAGAGCGCGCTGGAACCGAGTTTACCGGAGTCGTTGTCGACAATCCGCAAAGAACGGCGGCCCGAACGCGCGTGTTCAGAGTTGACC
>JBMYQZ010000832.1:0-2377 GCA_049601855.1 Limisphaerales bacterium
GGATAATTCTCCCCGGTGTTCTGCGTCTGCAAATCGGTTATGTAATCGTGATCCGGCATGAACGCGACATACACCTCCGTGCGCCCGCTCATCGCCTTGAGGCGTGCGTACATCAGATCATCCTGCAATTGCCGCACGGCCGCCGCCTTGATATTGCCTTTGCCGAGGCCTTTCAGGACCGGCAGCGTCATACCAGCCAGGACTCCCACAATTGCCAGCACCACGAGCATTTCGATCAGCGTGAACGCCGAGACATCGCACGTTCGCATTTCTGTCAATCGATTGCAGTTGGACCGACGCATCATCTTCACTTCCAGCTAAGAATATTATCTGAGTTGATCACCTTCTGACCACTGATAGCCCCCTCGCTGTCAGCACGAATCGACTGGTGAAATTTACCATCGGGCCCGACCGACCAGATGGCGACATCGCTGCGCAGACCATACTCGTCCGAATTGCCAAGAGGTACGTTCACCGGATCCCGGTGCAACAACCCGTAGTAGCCCGTCGTACCTGCTTGTTGCGAAACGGATTGGTACCGATAGATCCCCGGCGCCACAAAGTCGTCATAGTTCAAATCCAATGTGATGATGTAAGGTTGCAGAAACGGATCCCGGAATACCCCATCCGGCCCCAGACCCGGTTGCGTACCTGACACCTGCTTCGCGTTCAGGAATAGGGTCTTACGCACATTCTTCGCATGGCCAGAGTTTACAGTATTGGTCGAAGAAGGAAACTGTTCGGAGGCCGTTAACACCAACATCAACTCGGAATTGTTCGCCTCGTAGCCGGACGGCAGGTTATTTGTTGCCACGCCCACCCCCGAGTATCCCAACACCCCATGAGTCCCGAAAACAAAGTCCCCCCCGGAAGAAAACGGGGCCCCGTTGGCAGCGTTTTGCGCTGCGGTCGACACTGGCATGCGTGAGTAGTCGGCCTTATACGCGGCAATTCCGCCACGGATATCTCCGATATCCTTCGTAGCTTCGGTGACTTTTCGTTTGATAATCACCTTGCCCATCACCGGCAACAGCAGTCCGGCAAGTACCGAGATGATGCTAATGACAACCAGAAGCTCCACCAAGGTGACACCTTGGATCGCGGGTTCATGTGTGCTTGTCTGTTTCATAATCCTCTTATTTGGTGTTCCAGTTTGCGATTACTTCCAATTCACCCGCTTTCTTACCTTTTAGATTTGCCCAGAGATCATAGCCAGTCGGGTTCCGGCCCGCCGGGTTGTAGGCTTGATAGTGCCAGAAGTTGTATTTGTTAGTCCCCGCCCTATTCGTTGGCGAGGCAGGAGCAACCAGAAGAATCACATCGTTGGCACCCATTTGCTGGTAGTCATCCACTTTTAACGTGAGAAACGCATTGCTTCCGGAGCTGTTCGCGAATCCGACCAGTTTTTGACCAAAGGCATTCGTAACCTGCCGAACGCTGATCAGGTGCGCCGGACTCAAGAGTGAGCGATAGCGGTTGGCGGTCGCAGAGTGCGGGTTGGCTGGATCTGGTTCGTAGGTCGTCCCCGTCAGTTCGTAGAACAGCGGGTTAAACATCGCGGAGGCATTAGGACTTGTATTGTCCGTCGCCGGATAAGCACCGTAGGTGGTCTTGAACCCCTCCAATCCGAGTTCAATCTTCTTCAGCATTGCCACAGTTTGATTCCGCTCCTTTGCGCGCCCGGCCCGTCCGGCAGCCGCCACAACCAAGCCGGCAATGACCGCAATAATGGAGATGACCACCAACAGTTCGATAAGTGTGAACGCCGAGCGATTTCGGTTAATGTGCCGGGGATGAGTCATGGTTTGAGTTCGGTTTCCATTCTTTCGCTGAGCCATTGTTTGATCATGCTTTGGTAGTTCAGGTAGCGCGAACGAGCGATGCGCTTGATGCGGGACAGCATGCGGGGGTCCATTCTCAACGTGATCGTGACCGATTCGTTGGCTTCGGAGCCTCGCGCCATCGCCCCATCCATCAAGCGGAGGTCCAATCGATGGTCCTGCCAATACGCGGCTTCTTCGCTTTCCGTCTCAAAGGACGGAATGTCTTCAAAGTTTGCCAGCGTGATCATAGTTTCCAAGCTTTATCGTTTTCGCGGTCAATCCAGCAGCTGTTTCATCCGCCGCTTGTAAAAAAACATCTCTTCCGGCTCAAATAATCGGGATCCGATCACCCGCACCTGCTTCCCATTTGTCCGGTAAATACTGAAGATCCCCTCCCCGTTCGATGCCCGTCCAAGATTGAAAAAGCGGGCTTTCTTCGCAAAGCGCGGGGAATCCGGCATCAGTCGCACCACGAACGGATCCTCAAAGGACTCCTCAACGTCCTGTGCCTTGATGTCACCATCAAGTTTGAAGGCCGGGTTGTTCCAGTCGAA
>JBMYQZ010000833.1:0-2359 GCA_049601855.1 Limisphaerales bacterium
GACCCAGGAAGAAACGTAAACGACTGCGACTCGGATTCGGAGGGACGCAGTTCGGGTATTCAGTCTCGTTTGGTTTACCCAAGCCGGATGAAATGTCGATATTCTCCCTGGACCCGGAGATCAAGCGCGAAGCGATCTGGACGGGGGATCAGTTTCATGGTGCCAAGTTGGTCGCGGATCGGAACGGCGCTGTGCTGAAGGTGCGCGGGGATGCGGGATGGCAAATGCTGCGAGATGATCTGGATCCATGCGAGAGCATGTATGACCAGATGATTGATCCCATGATCGCGCCGGAGATCTTGATGCTGCGGGAATCGATTCGACGCTGGCGCTTCTACGATCAGTTCCGATCTGACGCCAATGCGCTGGCACGACAACCGATGATTGGGACTCGGACGCCGGTGCTGCACGATGACGGTCGTGATCTTCCGGCGGCGATCCAAACGATTCGGGAGTGCGGTGATGGCTTGCGGTTCGATCAATCGATCGCCCAGGCGTTTCCCGGAGCGGAGGTGGAGATCGAACCTCAGCCCAGCCATCATTTCGTGCTGCGCTTTCATCAACACGGATTGCTTCGTCCGCTTTCCGCAACGGAATTGTCAGACGGAACGCTGCGTTACCTCTTGTGGGCGGCCGCTTTGCTGACACCGGATCCGCCGCCTTTGATGGTGCTGAATGAGCCGGAGAACAGTCTGCATCCGATCCTGCTCGCCCCCTTGGCAGCCTTGATTGCGGACTGCGCGACGCGGACCCAGATCTGGGTGGTAACGCATTCTGAGGCCTTGATCGAAGAGCTGGCCAAGACGGATCAATGCCATGCGATCAAACTGAAGAAGGAATGCGGGCAGACGGATCTGGCGGACCTCAGCACGAACGTTCTGGAACACACTAGTTGGCGCTGGCCGGATAACGTCTGACTCGACGGGATCGCTTGCGCTTCAGATGGCGACGCTCGAATCGTCAGGCGACACCTTTTTCAGCCGGACGCCTTCACTCTTGCGGAAGACGATGGTGGCTCCCTGAAACTGTCCGCCACTTCCACGGATGGCTGCAGCGGTGAACTCAATGGCCACCAATCCCTTGGCCGTCGCAACATGCGCTTGGCCCGACCAGTCCTTCACCTTCTCCTTGGTCTGGACATGCCAGAAGACATCCTGATCGAGAAATCTACGGTCTTCATCCAATAGCGGCATCACTTCGGTGACGGATTGCCGCAAGACGTCTTCGGGTTCGCGGCCCAAGATTCGTTCGGCCGCGTGATTGTAGAGATAGATTCGCCCGTCATGATCGGTGGCAATGACTCCTTCGCCCAACTGCGTGAGGATGGATTCGAGCCACTTCTCCTTTTCGTCGAGCATCTTCCCGTTCTGGTAGCGATACAGTGCCAGTTCGATACCTGCACAAAGATCGCGTTCGCCCACGGGTTTGACGATATATCCGTAAGGATCGGTGAATTTGGCCTGCTCGATCGTCTCGGAATTTGGATTCGAACCCAAGAAAACGACCGGTGTTCCGTATTCACCCTGAATCATTCCGGCCGCCTCCACGCCGTTCATCATACCCGGTAAGTCCATGTCCAACAGCACCAGGTCCACTCGCATTGACGACACCGCTTCGACCGCCTCATCCCCGGTGCCCACCACGCCCGTCACGTGATAACCGTGACGCACGAGCATCCGTTCCATGTCGCGAGCGACAATGGCCTGCGGCTCCGCAAGCAAGATTTCCTGTTGGCGCATTATGGGACTGCCATGAAAGTGAATCTGGCGGGAAAAGGAAGCGAAATCGGGGAGTTGGCGAGTTCTGAGGTGGAAATTGGAATAAGGAACGAGTCTCAGTTCCCACCCAACTTCGGGGCAGCCTTAATTAAATCCTCAATGACGGTGGCGATCGTATTTCGATGTGCCCTGATGCGAACGTAGCGGTGGCCCTTGGGTCAATCGCGGAGCCATTCGGTTTTTCCTTCGGAAACTTCATTCGCTCGATCTAGCGGGAGGCGAATCGCGGGTCAATCGGAGACCGACCGTCTCCGAGGCAGGACACTATTCTGCAGCCATACGGAAATTGCTGGATTGCTCGTAGATTCTCATGCGGAGCCGCTTGAGAAGTCCGCGCGCGTCCAAGTTGATGTCGGCGACTTGATTATACCAAACGCCTTCCGGACTGCGCACGCGATTCAGCTTCATCTCGAAGCGGTTGAGGGCACCCAAGACGCCGCCCCAGAATGAGACCTTGCTGCCAAGTTTGACCTCCATCTGCGCAATTTCCGATTCGTTGTCATCAATCCAAAGAACTCCCGACAGCTGCTTGATGATGCGATCGCCGAAGGACTTGGGTTTCGGGGCGGAGGCCTTGGGCT
>JBMYQZ010000834.1:0-2358 GCA_049601855.1 Limisphaerales bacterium
GAATCGATGCTTTGAGCCGGCCATGCTCGCTTTCGTAATGCGGCAGCCAGAGCCCCAGCAGCGCTACCAGTCGTTTGCCACAGGGTTGCTCGGCCACTCGCCAAAACCGCTGCAAAACTTCCACGGTGGCAGCCTCATACTTGGGCGGCCGCCCTCGTCGGACATTGGTTCACCACCCCAGCCAACTTGGGCGTTGAGCAGTTTGATCGCGTGTTTGCGGCTGTAGCCAAACTGTTCACACAGCTCATCGATCATTCGGCTCTTGCCTTCCCGGCCCTGTCCGCCGTAGCGCTGACGCAGGCGCGGCAACATATCCATTCTCACTTTTTGACTCATCGGCGTTCCTTCGAATTGCCGGTGTCATTCTTTATGCGGCAACAGGCTTCGTGTTTCGTGGACTAATCGTCGTTTGAATCATGACGGTTGGCGAGTTAAGCCCTGCGAGCATGAGTGAGCCGAATGGCATCGACAAAGAACGCGAACGGCTGATCGACCCATGGTGGCGAAAAGCTCGCATCGCCGCCCGGCTCATTCTGAAGAAGGAGTCCGGTCAAACCTGGTCCTCACGCGATCGACGGCTCGCGGGTGCCATGGCGGAAGACCCGGGGGTGACCAATCGGTTGATAGATCAAGCCGTCAGTTTTACGAAAGCGAGGCAAAATGGATTTAGGCTCATGGAGCGAGGGAATTGACCTTGAAACGCCGGCTGGAAGGCTCTGGTTACCCTGGTCGAACACCTTTCCAATGAACGGCAGTATCAGATCACACTATTCGGGTCGGCACCGATTCAGTTGGCGATTGATCCGAACTTGCTTAGTGGTGAAGTGGACATGTTCTCCGATCATGAAGATCTGGATCAGGCAGTAGCAGATGCCGGACTGAAACAGGATGAGTCTGACTTCTACATCCAAGTCTGCAGCGAATTGAATTTCCGAACTTCACCTCGCTGGCGCTCGCGCACGCAGTCTGTGCAAATCAAGAATTGCACGGTCGTGATTCCGCATCCCATCGATATCCTGATCGCGAAGTTAAACCGATTGGAAGAGAAGGATTTGGAGGCCTTTCGCGTGGTTCTCCGCAAAACCGGACACCCGACGGAGGAAGAGTTGATCCACGAACTGCAACTTGCCGTCGATCTGTTCCGCCCTGATTTCGACGAGGAGAACGGACACGACATGGCGAATAACTGCCGTCGGCTGTGGCCAATCATCTACGGACGCGAAATGGATCCTCAAGGGGAGATCATCGTGCCTGCATTGGAGAAACGGCGCGAGGGCTATGGCGAGCCGACTCGGGACTACAAGCAAGAGTTGCGGGAAGCCGTCACCAGCTATGGGAAATGAGAAAGCCGCGTCCAGAGGGACGCGGCTCTCGGGGGAGCAAATCGAACTTCAGACGTCGCAGATGCCGACGCCTTGCTTGAGGGAGGCGAGTTGGTCCTTGCGTTTGGGGATGAATTCCTGGGCGAGGAAGCCTTCAAAGCCGGTTTCGACGATGGCCTTGCAGATGGCGGGGTAATAGAGTTCCTGACTGTCGTCGATTTCGTTGCGACCCGGGACGCCGCCGGTGTGGTAGTGGGAAAAGTATTCGTGGCGCTTCTTGATGGTGGCGATGACGTCGCCTTCCATGATCTGCATGTGGTAGATGTCGTAGAGGAGTTTGAAGCGTTCACTGCCGACAGCTTCGCAGAGTTCGACGCCCCATTCGGTATGATCGCACTGGTAGTCCTTGTGGTTCACCTTGCTGTTGAGTAACTCCATCGTGATCGTGACATCGTGCTTTTCGGCGAGCTTCATCATGCGCTTGAGGCCGATGGCGCAATTCTTGATGCCCTGTTCGTCGTCGAGGCCATCGCGGTCGCCCGAAAAGCAGATGACATTGCGGAAGCCGGCATTGGCGCTGGCCTTGATGTGGGGCTCGTAGATTTCGAGAAGGGTGTCGTGGTGTTCAAGACGATTGAAGGCTCTCCTGATGCCGCCGACTTTCACGCCCTGCGGGGTCTTGCCGGTGGGGAAACTGACCATGGCGCAGTGGAGGTCGTGTTTCTTCAGCGTCGGGAAATCCTTGGGGAGGAGAAGTTCGACGGATTGGAGCCCCATTTTCTTGCCGGCTTCGCAGAACGGTTCCAAAGGGATCTTGCCATAACACCATTTGCAGACGGAGTGGTTGATGTTGCCCTTGAGGCCGGAAGCCTTGGCGGCTTCGAGGTTGGATTCGACGGCGGCCATGACCGCACCAAAGGTGGCGACCCCTGCGGTGGCCTTCAGGGCCCCGCGGCGGGAGGTGTTGTTGTTCATGGGGCGGAGATTAGGGCGTGTTCGAAAACTTGAAAAAGCCAAAGATCGGGCTTGTACAAAT
>JBMYQZ010000835.1:0-2355 GCA_049601855.1 Limisphaerales bacterium
TCAGGCGCACGTTGGAGGATTCGATCTTTTATCGAACGAAGGATTTCGCGTTCGCCGAGAAGCTCTTGGCAATGGGGGCGGAGCGGGCGCAGGAATTGAGAGTGGGGAAAACTCCGTGGAACGATCAGACCGGGTTGGTGGTTCGTGCTTACGTGTCGAGTATCGACGGTTCCTTGCAGCCATTCGGACTTTGGATCTCACCGGAATGGAAGCGTGATGGGAATCGGCGACGATTGGATGTCTGGTATCACGGACGGAACGACAAGCTGAGCGAGGTGTCGTTCTTGGACCGGCGCCTGTCGCGGCCGGCGCCGTTTTCGCCGCCGAATGGAATTGTGCTCTATCCGTATGGACGCTTCTGCAATGCGATGAAGTTTGCCGGGGAAACGGACACCTTTGAGGCGTTGGAGCACCTGAAACAATTTTACGGAATTGATGAGAATCGGATTTCTGTGCGCGGTTTTTCCATGGGTGGAGCTGCGGCTTGGCACATCGGGACGCATCATTCGTCAAAGTGGGTGGCGGTGAATCCCGGGGCGGGCTTCGCCGAGACGAAGATCTACCAGAAACTGACGGAAAAACTGGATGAGTTTCCGTGGTATGAGAAGAAACTGTGGGGACTCTACGATGCTGTCGATGTGGCGGTGAATCTGGAGAATACCGGTCTCGTTGCCTACAGCGGTGAGATTGACAAGCAGAAGGAGGCGGCTGACTTGATGGAAGCGGCGTTGAAGAAAGAGGGACTTCAGATGACGCACATCATCGGTCCCAAGACCGGCCACAAATACGAGAAGGGCGCGCGGGATAAGGTGGAGAAGCTGGTGGACGGCATCGCCAGACGCGGGCGAAATCTGATTCCGAAGAACGTGCGCTTCGTTACTCCGACCTTGAAATACAACCGCATGCACTGGGTGCAAATCGATGCCTTGGAAAACCACTGGGACTTGGCTCGTGTCGGTGTCTCGCTCACCTCCACAGGAATCGTGGCCACGACCCACAACGTCGCTCGGTTGACGCTCGATCCGAAGACGATGCGAATCTCACGCGCGAAGGTGACGATCGATGGTCAGTCGTTGGCCAAGGCGAAGCTCGATCCGTCGGACATGTGGGCAGTGAATTATCAGAAACGGAACGGGAAATGGGAGGCGGCCAAACCGGTGTCGGGATTGCGGAAGAAGTCAGGACTCCAAGGGCCGATTGATGACGCGTTCATGAGTTCATTCGTGATGGTGCCGCCGGATGCCAAAGGCTGGTCTGAGAGGACAGATAGTTGGGTCAAAGAAGAATTGGCGGATGCGAGCTTTCAGTGGCGTCGGCAG
This sequence comes from Limisphaerales bacterium, assembly GCA_049601855.1. Lineage (GTDB taxonomy): Bacteria > Verrucomicrobiota > Verrucomicrobiia > Limisphaerales > JAYPXF01. The sequence goes on from JBMYQZ010000835.1 coordinate 1,320, forward strand.
TTTCGTGGTGAAGCGCGGGTGAAGTCGGTGGCCGAGGTGTCGGCGGCGGATATTAAGAATAGTCACCTGGTATTGTGGGGCGATCCAGAGAGCAATTCATTGATCGCGCGATTGCTGCCGTTTCTGCCGGTGGAATGGAGTCAGGACTCGGTTCGCATGGCCGGCAAGAAACATGATGCGGCGGGACACGTGCCGGCATTGGTCTTTCCGAATCCGTTGAATCCCGAGAAGTATGTCGTGCTCAACTCGGGTTTCACGTTTGCGCATTTTGGATCGATGAGCAATTCGCGGCAGACGCCGAAGCTGCCGGATTGGGCGGTCTTGGATGTGAACGTCGCTGCTTCCGAACGTAAACAGGGGAATGGTGTTGTTTCAGCAGGCTTCTTCGACGAGAGCTGGCGAGCCTCAATTCCAGGTGCCCGCAATCATTGATCTGATGGGTGGCGGCGCGTGGATGATCGCTTCCGGCGTCGGGGTTGATTCGACGACGATCATGTCTGCATCGGCGCCTTCACTTATCTCACCGAGCAGTCCACTTCTATTCAGAGCCCTGGCTGCGCTCGTCGTAACCATTGGCAGGATCTCCTCGGGGCTGAACTCAGGGTGCGCCGTTGCAAAGCGTCGCATTTCGGCGAAGAGATCCAAGGTCGGTTTGCTGCCTCCCGCGGTGAACATGCTCGCGAGGCTGTCAGTGCCAAGACAAATGTTGGCACCGGCTCTTCGAAGTTGGTCGGCTTTGAACTCGGTGTGTCCAAAATACTCGTGGCTGCCGGGGCAATGGATGACGTTTACCTGGTTGCCTCCGAGGGATTGGATGTCGTCGTCGTCAAGATAGTTGCAATGCACGGCGAGGAGACGGTCGTTGAGCAGGCCAAGATCTTGCAGCATGCGGACGGGAGAGCGTCCGTTGCAGTCGCTCATGTCACGTTGATTGCGCTCGAGCCAGCGATGCATGATTCCCTCAGACTCCCGGAACATTTCATCTTCCGGCGCCGACTCGGCGACGTGGACCGAAAGAGGCCAAGCGCGACTCGCG
>JBMYQZ010000836.1:0-2354 GCA_049601855.1 Limisphaerales bacterium
GATTCGCGTCATGACCCCTACCAATGCATGACCGGTCATAAGAAACGTGACACCGCCAACATGCCCCAAGGTGGCTGGCCAAACTACGGCGCCTGGGTCTCCAAGCTCAATGGTTCGCAATCCGGTATGCCGGCCAACCTCGCGATAATGTATCCGACGCGTGGGGGCAACTGGGGGCAACCCTACGACGGTGGCTTCATTGGCCAGGCGCATGCACCAATGAACCTGGTGCAGAAAGATCCCAACGCCCGCGTCCAGAATCTCTCACTACAAGACATCACACTCGACCGACTCGACGACCGCCGCCAACTGAGCCGGGCCATCGATCAGTTCCGTCGCGAAGCCGACGCCACAGGACAAATGAGCGGATTGGACATTCACAATCAGCAGGCATTGGACATCCTCTCCGGCGCCAAGCTCCTGGACGCCCTCGACCTGTCAAAGGAAGATCCCAAGGTGGTCGAACGCTACGGCGTTAACGATCCGGTCTACACCTACGACGGCCCGCCAAAGATGGTTCGCAATTTCCTCGTCGCCCTCCGTCTCGTTGAAGCAGGCGCCCGCGTGGTCACTCTGAACTTCAGTCGTTGGGACTGGCACGGCACGGCCGATCTGTTCAATTTCAAACGAGCCAAGGAAGATTTCCCGATGCTCGACCAGGGGCTTTCTTCCCTCTTCACTGATCTCCACCTTCGCGGCTTGGACAAGGATGTGGCAGTCGTTGTCTGGGGCGAATTCGGGCGCACTCCGCGTTTGAACAAACTCAACAGCCGCGATCACTGGCCGGGCGCCAGCTTCGCACTGATGGCCGGCGGCGGGATGAACACCGGTCAGGTAATCGGCGCCACCGACAGGGAAGCGGCGTATCCGACCGACCGACCGGTGAAGTTTCAGGAAGTGTTCGCCACACTCTACCAGTGTATCGGCATCAATCCGAATACCGCCACCGTACCCGACAATCAAGGCCGCCCCCACTACCTCGTCGACGCGGGCATCCAGCCCATGCGTGAGTTGGTTGGATAGACCCGCGAGGTCATGAAAATTATGCAGAGGTTCTTTGGGGTGATCATCATCATCGTGGGCTTGATCACGGATCGCCCACCTGATACCGACGATCGCGCCATTTCACTGTCCACCATCTCAGCCGCCGCTTGCTTCCACATGGGCTGCAAATGGATAATGGGAAAACGAGACGCTGAATTGGTTCGCCGCCTTCAATCCCCCCACGCGCACAGTCCGGCAACGTGATCTGCTGAACCATCCCGCAACCAGCCATCCAGTTGCGCTTGGTCTTTCAACTGCTGACCGCGCAGACGCGGGACCAGGAAGAAGCGGGAGTCAATTTCTGGCAAGGCCGTCAGGTCACTCCAGAGTTTTTCGAACTGGGTGACGGGGAAAACATCCTCCTGCCCGTGGCCCCAACGCTTCTTCACATCCTTGAGCGTGATGTAAGTCGGCATCCGTTCTGCAAGCGCACGCACACCATCGGCAACCTTCTCCGCGTCACCGAGATCCGCCCGGCTCAAGCCGAACCTTTCCAGCAGCGGATCGATGGAGATCCAAGTGGTCATGGTGTTGTAGAAGCGGAGATTGAATTCGTCTTCTTCCCGCGGCATCGCCAAGCCTTCGACCAGTCGGGGATGTCCGTTCACCTTGGCGAGGCCACCACCACGATCTTCCAGTCGCCGGGTGATCACCTCAAAGCTTAACGCGGCTCCACTCTCCGCGTGCTTGGCCAGTAACGCGGGATTTACATCGGCACCGAGCGTGTCGACATTGTGGAGCATCAGGTAATCCAACGATGGCCGCTCCGCCAGGAGTCTCGCCAAAGTACCATTGAGGAGCAAATTGGGAATCTCGTACCAATGGCCGACCGGATGCAGACATTGCAGTGGCAGGTTGTCAGTATAATCGCTCCCCTGCCCGGCTCCTTCGGCCCAGCCAATCAACGCCGAACGAAGACTGTCGCGAACTTTCTGCTGTTGCTCGTCAAGAACCTGCTGGGCCATTTCTTCCCACGCAAAGCGCAGATCACGTACCATTGGAATCAATCGCAGACCGATGCTGCGACCCGGCGAGAGAATCACCTGCCCGGGATAACCGTAATCACCCTGCAACTTCAGCATGTCCTCGATCGGTCCATGCGTGAGATAGCTCGTGGTGAAGACATGCGGAATGGGATTCCCCGCCTGCTCACCAATTCGGCGACTCTTGGCGAGATGGGTTTCAATAAAAGTCCGATGCTTTCCACCCAATCGGCAGAAAGGGTGCAACGCCTTGACCACGCCCGCGCCTTGGGTCCAACGGCTGCCGGCACCGGCTGCCAACGTGACCACCGCAAGTTTACCGGCTTT
>JBMYQZ010000837.1:0-2350 GCA_049601855.1 Limisphaerales bacterium
AAAGTTCCGTAAGATTCGCGTTTCTCCGGCAAATTAGAGTCGAAATCCCTGCTTTTTCCGTATTTTCCTAGGAATCACTAGGGGACTTTTTGATTTGGAAAACCGGAAATTCTGCTAGGTTTTCGCAATCTAGAGCGCTCGATTTCATCACACGGGAATCGCGCACGTGAATCTTAAAAGCGCATATGTGGAACGACAATTATTGCAACGACACCGAACACCAGGTCTTCGACTCCCGCCGTGAATTTCTTTCCAAGTCCGCAACGGGTTTTGGGATGCTGGGGCTGGCCAGCCTCTTGGGACAGGACGGGCTCCTTGCTCCTGAGGCTCATGCCAACAGCATGCATCCGCTCGCGCCCAAGAAGCCGCACTTTGGCGCCAAGGCGCAGCACGTGGTGCAGGTGTTTGCTTCCGGCGCCCCGTCCCACGTCGATACTTGGGACTACAAACCGGCGCTGAAGAAACAGCACGGCAAGCCGATCCCGGGCCTGAGCCAGAGTCGCAAGGCAATGGGATCGCCGTTCGAATTCAAGAAGCAGGGCCAGTCAGGAGTGCGCGTCAGCGAAGTCTGGCAGAATCTCAAGAACCATATCGACGACATGGCGGTGATCAACTCCATGTATACCGAGATCCCTTCTCATGGCGTGGCCGAGGTGATGTGGAACACCGGTTCGCTTCGGCTGCCCAAGCCGAGCTGGGGTTCGTGGATGCTCTACGGATTGGGCACGCTCAACCAGAATCTTCCCGGCTTCGTCTCCCTCCGTGCGGGTGGCAATCCCAACAGCGGCAACTGGCAATCCGCCTTCCTTCCCGGTGTTTATCAAGGCACGAGCATCAACACTCGCGAAGCGCAGGTGGAGCGGATGATCCGCAATATCCGCAATCCTTACACCGGATTGAAGGAACAGCGTCGTCAGCTCGACATGGTGCACATGTTGAACGACCTCCACAGTTACCGCCTGAAAAAGGACGCTAAGCTCGAGGCTCAGATCGCGTCCTACGAAATGGCCTTCAAGATGCAGACCGAAGCGATGGATGCCTTTGATTTGAGCAAGGAGCCAGCCAGTGCCAAGCGCCTCTATGGTGAGACCGCTCAAGGCCGTCAGCTCCTGCTTGCGCGCCGCCTGATTGAACGTGGCGTTCGCTGCGTGCAGGTCTTCGCTGGTGGCTGGGATCACCACACCAACCTGTCAACCAATCTGCGCAATCGTGCCAACGACATCGACAAGCCCCTGGCCGCGTTTATGACGGATTTGAAACAACGCGGACTGTTCGACAGCACGGTCGTCATGTGGAGCGGAGAATTCGGTCGCACGCCAGATTCCCAGAACTTGGGAGGTAATGGCCAGGGCCGCGACCACAACTCCCAAGCCTTCAGCATGTGGATGGCCGGCGGCGGTGTTCGCGGCGGCCAGAACTACGGCGCCACCGACGAGTGGGGCAAGAAGGCCGTTGAAAACAAGGTTCATATTCACGACCTCCACGCCACGCTGTTGCACCTCATGGGCTTCAATCACAAGGCCCTCACCTACCGCTATAACGGCCGCGATTTCCGTCTTACCGACAACTTCGGCAATATCCTCAAGAAACTTACCGCCTGACCCTCCTCAGCGGAACATCATGAATAACCTGACGCGATCCCTCCTGGTCGGCGCTATTGTCTCGTCGTCCGTCTCGGCCCCGGCTGCCGATCTCACCAAAGAAGAACTCAATTTCTTCGAAACCAAGATCCGCCCCGTTCTGGCCAACAACTGTTACAAGTGCCACAGCGCCGCGGAAAAGGTGAAAGGCGGCCTCACAGTCGACTCGAAGAAAGGCCTGCTCGCCGGTGGCAGCAGTGGCAAGCCCACACTCGCGCCCGGCAATCCGGCGAAGAGCCTCCTGATGACCGCGATCCGCTATGAGGATGGTGATCTCGAGATGCCGCCCAACGCCAAGTTGCCGGACAACGTCATCGCGGACTTCGAACGCTGGATCAAGATGGGTGCACCCGATCCGCGCACGGGCAAGAATGTCGTCACCGGCGCTGATGTGATGAAGCAACGGATGAAACACTGGGCTTTTTTGCCGGTGAACAAGAGTCCCAAAGTTCCCAACGTCCGTGACCCCCGCGGTGGTGGATGGAACCCGATCGACAAGCTCGTCGTCTCCGCCCTCAACAAGGGAGGCCTGAAACCCTCCCCGATCGCCGATCGTGCGACCTTGATCCGCCGAGTATACTTCGACCTGGTCGGCCTCCCGCCGACGCCTACCGAGTATACCGATCACATGACTGCCAAGGGTGATTGGTATGGTGCCATGGTTGACAAGTTGCTTGGCTCCCGCCACTACGGCGAACGTTGGGGACGCC
>JBMYQZ010000838.1:0-210 GCA_049601855.1 Limisphaerales bacterium
ATGTCGCGGTTTTGCGGACGATCCTGGAGATCCATCTTGTATTGGAGGCCAGAGCAGCCGCCGCCGACGACTGACACGCGGAGCACGCCTTCGGGGCGACCCTGTTTGTTGAGCAGGGTCGAGACCTTGTTGCCGGCGTTATCCGTCAGCTTGATCAGTCGCTCGTCGCCCTCCCGAAATTTGATTTCGCCGGAGGCGGGCTTCGCGCTG
>JBMYQZ010000838.1:220-2343 GCA_049601855.1 Limisphaerales bacterium
CGCTGCGTTTGGCCATTGATGCCATCATTATCAGCGGAAGTTAGTGATTGTCGGGGGAGGCGTCAATGGGGGGAGTAATCAGTCAGCGGTAATCAGTGATCCGTTGGGCACTGAACGCTGATTACTTGCCGACTTTCAGCCAGCGTTTGGCTTTGAGTTCGAAACGCGGGAGGGAGTCGCGTTCGGCGAGGCTTACCGGAACGCGGAGTGCCAGGGAATCTTGGAACGAACGCGCTAGAGATTTGGCGAGTGAATCCGAATCTTCGCAATGCGCTTCCGGTTCAACCGTGATGGCGAGTTCTGTCATGGAATTGGCGGAATCCACCTTCACCTGGTATTCGGCAACGCCGCCGTGTTCGCGGATGATCTGGTCAACCGCGCCGGGATAAATGTTCACGCCGCGGACAACGACCATGTCATCCGCGCGACCAAGGATGCCCCCGACCAGTGCAAGATCGTGACGGCCGCATTTACAGGGAGTGGTGGTGGCAGCCTTGACTAGATCACCGGTGCGATAGCGGAGTAGGGGGGAACCGGTGCGGCCAAGGGTGGTGAGGATCAGTTCTCCGGTTTCGCCGGGATCGACCGGAGCGCCGCTTTCGGGATCGACGATTTCGGAAAGGTAGGAAGTTTCGACAATGTGAAGAACGCCTGGTTGATCTGGGCACTCGTAGGTCACCGGGCCGACTTCGGTCATGCCGTGGTGATCGAACACCCGGGCGCCGTTCCAAGCGTCCTCCATCTGCTTGCGGGTGGCGGGCAGGCTGCCGCCGGGTTCGCCGGCGACGATGATGGTCTTGATGGATGATTCGCCGAGATCGATCCCTTCGCGTTCGGCGACAGCGGCGAGGTGCAAAGCATAAGTCGGCGTGCAACAGAGCACGGTGGCGCGCTGTTCGATGATGTTGCGAACGCGGACGGCGCTGCTCAGTCCGCCTCCGGGGAGGCAAAGACAACCGATTTGTAGCGCAGATTCAAAGGCGGTCCAGAAGCCCAGGAATGGTCCAAAGGAAAAGGCGAAGAAAACGCGATCGGCTTCCGTGACATCAGCGGCGCGATAGACTTCACACCAATTGCCGAGCATCCAATCCCAAGACTCGTTGGTGTCGAGCCAACGCATGGGTTTTCCGGTGCTGCCGCTGGTCTGGTGAAAGCGGGTGTAGCGTTCCTCGGGGTAAGTGAGGTTCGTGCCGTAGGGAGGATGGTCCGCTTGATCAGTGACGCATTCGGACTTGGTGGTGAAAGGGCACTTTGAGACAAACTCCTCGAGGCTGGCAGGAGCGGTCGTGATTCCACCGGAGGCGAGTCGCTCGGTGTAGAATTGATTGTCGGGAATGAGAGCGTCGATCAGCGTGCGGAGAGAAGCCAGTTGGGCGGCTTCAATCTCGGCACGGTTCAAGAACGTCCCGCTCATTTGGCGGGGTCGTTCGCAGGAGCGGGTTCGGCTGGTGTGGTCTGAACCGTGGCGGCCTTTTTCTTCGGTGGAGGACCGGGCTTGTAAAAGGTCACGAGACAGCCACCGATCGCTGCCGCTGCGATGCCGGCATAGAACTGCCATTTGATGGATCCGTAGCCACCGGCCGGCGGATGAGTGGCAAGGGCGTAAAAGGCATTCACGATCGGAGCGCCGGCGAAGATCAGGGACATAACCACCGCCGGAGAGCCTTTGGCCCCGAAAGCGAGCAGCACTCCGAGTGCACCGACGGCTCCCACGATGCCGGCAAACAGAGACCACCAGAGTCCTTTCGAGGGGAAAGTCCAGGAAGCGCCCTTGGCCATCAGGATACCGGCCGGTGCGAGAACGGCCACGAGAAAGTAGGCGATGCCGACGAAGAGGAAGGCTTTGATGCGTCCGTTCTCGGGGTCCTGCATGCCCATGGCGCCGGAGTGCAGGAACACTCCATACACACCCCAACTGCCAATCGTCAAAAGAACCCAATACAACCAGGTCATACCTGTACCAGCGTTTGCAGTAGCCATAAGCGGCGACAATTAAGCGTGCTGTTGCGAATGCGCCAAGCGCGAAATGATTTCGTGGGCTTGTTCCTTTCGAATTTGCCGCGAGGTCAGTATCGTCTGACTCCCCACCGATGACTGGATCCGTATGAGAATACTTCACCTGC
>JBMYQZ010000839.1:0-2333 GCA_049601855.1 Limisphaerales bacterium
ATCCGACGATGGGCGGCTATTCCCCCGAACCCTTCTCCGTGGCCGATCAGCAGACGGTCACGGTCAAACATCAGTTCCCCGTGGCGGCGGTGAACGTGGACGGACTCTCCGGCACCAAGCTCTGGCGCGGCCGACTGACTTTGAACGAATGGATCAACTGGCAGGCGGACTGGAAACTCTCCGCCGACCAGAACTTCGCCATGCTGCGGCTGGCCAAACCCGGCGTTCAGCCACGCCCGGTGCTGTTGCAAAAGAAGGGCGGTTCGTTTTCCGCAGTGTCCAGTGAACCGTTCGTCCCGGCGGGAACGGTGGAAGCATGGGGCGGTCGTCACAGCGACATCCCGGACGCTTACCAGAATGCGAAGTTCATCGACGTTGACGCCGGTAAAAACCATACGGTCGGCCTGTTGGAAGACGGCCAGGTCGTGTGTTGGGGGGACAATAGTTTTGGCCAATCCCGAGTCGCCGCCAACGTCGGCAAATGCATCATGATCGCCGCCGGCGACAACCACACCGTCGTCCTTCAAGCCGACGGCACCGTGCTCGCCTGGGGTGCCAATCGCACCGGCCAATCCAAGGTGCCCGACGACCTCGGTCCCTGCGTCGCCATTTCCGCAGCCACAGAACGCTCCGCCGCCATTCGCGCCGATGGCAGCATCAGCGGCTGGGGTTACGGTTCCTACCAGCTTGCCACCAAGACACCCTGGCGACCCTTCGTCCATCTTTCGGTGGGAGCCAAGTACATCATGGCCTTGGACGACCAGGCCACCGCGTCCGTCTTCATCCAAACGGCGACCCAGGTAGGCACGCCGCGCCAGCAAGGCGCCCTGGCCACTGCGGCCGGTGCCTGCATCAGTGCGACCGGCGGCGCATCCATGGCCCACTTCCTGAAGATCGACGGGACGCTTGTGAACATCACCAGCAATCCGCGCGCGCCCAAGCCACCGACCAGCCTCGGCCGGTTGGCGACCGTCTCCGCTGCCTATGATCGTTTTGCCGCCACCGATGCCAACGGAAACGTCATCATCTGGGGCCGCAAAACCGGCATCACGACCAAATACGGCTTCGAGCGCAAAACTGACAGCGGTCAGTACTGGTACCGCAGCGGCAAGTATCTCAAGGTCGTTTGCGGCGAAAGCCACTACGTCGCCATCAAGCGGTAGGCTCCATCAACGCCACTGGAGGGACGAGCCTGCGAGTCCGGTTCGTTCGGCGGGTTCGAAAGCAAGCGGAAATCGACTCGATCCGTTACTTCTTCTTGCGCTGCCGCTTTTTCTTCTTCGTCACCTTCGGCGGCTCCAAGCCGTCATCGGGCTGATTCCACAAGCGATACGGATCGTTCAGTCGACGCATTTCGGAAAGCAGCAACGCCTCCATCTCCTTGAGCTTCTTCGCATACTTGCGATCTCCGGCGAGATTCGTCTCCTGCTGCTTGTGTTGCACAATGAATTCGTGCGGATTGTCAGCGAGATTGAACAACTGCGTCTCCCGCACTTCGCCATTCATGACATCGTACTTGATGAGCTTCCAATCACCTCGGCGAACGCTACGCATGCCTGGCTTGGTCCCACCGCAATACACTCCGTATAGAACGTCACGCACGGTTTCCTTTTCCCCCATCAGCACGGGTTTGAAGCTCTTGCCTTCGCTGCTCTTCGGTGCCTTGACGCCGGCGAGATCGCAGATGGTTGACAGCGAATCCAAGAGGTAGACATTCCCCTGGGCGCGACCGGGCTTAATACCTGGACCCTTGACGATGTAGGGCACGCGCCAAGTGTGCTCGTAGAGGTTCTGTTTGCCCTGCAGGCCGTGACGACCGATCGCCATGCCGTGATCGGCAGTGTAGAAGATGTAGGTATTGTCGAGTTCTCCCATCTGCTCGAGCTTCTTGAGTACACGACCGATCTGGATGTCGATGTTTTCACTGCAGGCGAACTCGCGTCCGAGTTCGTTGCGGATGGTGCGTTCATCACGGCGCTCCCAAACACCGCTCACCTTCACTTCATCTCGCAGTCCCGGATGCCCGTGATGAAACGGATGCTCCCGCAGATAATTAATCGGCAGCTTCGGTTGCTTCTTGTTGGCCGGCGGAAGGGAATCCTTATCCCGGTGATTGACCGCGCCGTATTTGGCGAGCAGTTCGGGAGTTCCGTCACGCACGTCGTGCGGATGCGAGAATCCGAAGTAGATCAGGAAGGGATCCTTGTCCTTCGAAGCCTCACGTTCGTTCAGGTAATTCAAGACCTGCTCGCCGTGCCACGCGCTGCCGGTCTCCGCCGTGCCGCCGCGCTTGGTGGCATCGTGCCGCACGGTGAACTGCTGGTTCGCACCTT
>JBMYQZ010000840.1:0-2333 GCA_049601855.1 Limisphaerales bacterium
CGGCGCGTGTTGCGTCACCCAGGAGCCGTTCAGGGCCGCTCCCGCGTGAGCGATGATATTTAGATTCAGATTTTCCCGCGTTGCCAGATCTTCTATGGCCGCCAGCAGTCGGGAATACCCCGCGGAGCCCTTCATACTTGAGTCCATCAACCAGGTGAGTCGTTCGCTTTTCGTATCATACTGGGAGTGAATTCCGACATCGTTCAAGAACGCTCCACGACCACTGACAGCATGAAAGGTTTGCTCCGTACCCGGGTCATGGATGACGCCAATCTGTGACTTGCCCTCGCGAGTGACGAGGGCGATCGAAATGGAATAACCCGGGCTCCCATTGATGAATGGTAACGTGCCGTCCAGCGGGTCGATACACCAGAAACAGTCCTTCTCGAAGCGGCTCGAATCATCGGCGCTTTCCTCGGTGAGAAGACCCAGTTGGAATTCCTCGATCGACTCGTGAAGGGTCTCAAGAATCAGGCGTTGGGATTCCAAATCCACCTCCGTCACGACTTGGGAGGCCGGAGTGTCCCCTGCTTCCTTCACGCGCACGTCCTCGCATCGATTCACCATCGATTGCACGTAGGCTCCGGCGCGCTTGGCGGCCGTCAGGGCGAGGGAATGGAGAAGCTCCAACTTCATGCGAGGGCCGCGATCACTTCACGAGCAACGCGTTCGCTGTAGGAGTTGATCTTCCAATGGCTCGGACACCAGCCTTTGAGGAAGCGATGAAAATCGGCCCAGGCCACCGGATACAATCCCCGCCACTCAGCTTCGATCGCGGCGGCATCCCAATCTGCTCCTCGGCGCTCCAACGCCCGCTTCAACGCGTTGAAGTAGCAATCCAACAAAGCCGCTTCCTGCCGATCGCATTCCGCCTCGTCCAGACAACTGCTGATGAAATAGGCAACATCCTTCATGCCGCATCCGCCGCCGACATATTGAAAATCCACCGCCGCGACCTGCGTGCCGGAATCGGGAAAACAGAAATTGGCCAGCTTTGCGTCGCCATGGACAAAGGTCTGAAAGCGGGCTTGATTGAGTTTGCGATCGATTTTCGCTGCCGCCGCCTTCAACCGTGGATCATCCATCGCCTCAAGTTCGTCGGGGCGGGTCTCCAAGTGCCAGTACGTCCCCGTGTCCCAGAGACTTTTCGGCTGCTCGCCCATGAAGGTGGCGTGAAACTCAGCCAACCATCCGAGGCATTGTTCGATCTGGGCTTCGCGAATGCTTGTGAGTCGCTGGGAGAAGCCGGCGGCATCCAGATCTTCGAGTACGAGCAGCACGCGTTCGTCGTGACGGGCGAAGGTGAGAAACTCCGGTACGCGACAGTGCGAATCGCAGCGAGAGCTCCAAGAGCTGTACCACTCCGATTCTACCTGATACGAAAAGACCTTTCGTTCGTGGGAAAGATCTGAATTCCAGCCCCGCGGATGTCGCTGTGCGGCGGGCATCGTAACGTGCTTCACCACCACTGTGCTTCGCGAACACCCGGTGAGGGAGAGGCGCAGGATCTGACCATAGCCACTCCACAGTTCCTGGATCACTTCCTCGACAACCATCGCCGAAGCTTCGGTCGTCTCGAGGATGGAAGATTCGAACTGGTCGCCGAGCGCGTGTTTCATCGAGCTCAGCTGAGAACGCCCTGAACCACATGACCGTGCACATCGGTGAGACGGTAGTGGCGGCCTTGGTGAAAATAGGTGAGGCGTTCGTGATCGAAGCCGAGGAGATGGAGGATGGTGGCGTTGAGGTCGTGGACGTGGACACCGCCTTCGAGAATGTTGTAGCAGAAGTCGTCGGTCTTGCCGTAGCGCATCCCGCCGCGAACGCCGGCTCCGGCGAGGTAGATGGAGAAGCAACGCGGGTGATGATCGCGTCCGTAACTGGTGGCGCTTTTACCCTGGCGATAAACCGTGCGGCCGAATTCGCCGCCCCAAACGATCAAGGTATCGTCGAGCATGCCGCGTTGTTTCAGGTCTCGGATCAGGGCGGCGGAACCTTGATCAACTTCCTTCGCGATCTTGGGATGACGGCCGGGGAGGTTGCCGTGGTGATCCCAGCCGCGGTGATAAATTTGAATGAAGCGCACGCCGCGTTCAGCAAGGCGGCGGGCGAGGAGGCAATTGGCAGCGTGCGTGCCGGGGGTCTTGGCGTCTTCGCCGTAGAGTTCGAAAGTGGAAGCGGGTTCGTTCGCGGTGTCGGTCAATTCGGGGACGGACATCTGCATCTGGTAAGCCATTTCGTAGGCGGCGATGCGCGTGCGGATTTCCGGATCACCGACGGCGGCGAAGCGTTTCTCGTTGAGCGCGGCGATGTCGTTGAGCAACTGACGCTCC
>JBMYQZ010000841.1:0-2329 GCA_049601855.1 Limisphaerales bacterium
ATTGCGCCATTCTGAACGCCGGCATTCTCGGTCCCATAGCCGACCTGCGGAACCAGTCCATCGACACGTTAAAGAACGTGCTGGATGTGAATCTCTGGGCCAACAAGAACTTGCTCGACCTGCTCTTGGACAGGGGCCTTGCGATCGCGCGGGTCGTCGGCATCTCTTCCGGCGCCTCGGTCAATGGGAACCGTGGCTGGGGCGGCTACTCCCTCTCCAAGGCCGCCCTCAACATGCTCATGAAACTCTACGCCAAGGAACGCGAAGACATTCATTTCAGCGCGCTCGCTCCTGGCCTTGTCGACACCAACATGCAGGACCAAATCCGCGCGATGCCCGACGATGCTCCCTTTCCCAGCGTCGCCCAACTCAAACAAGCCACGGGCACTGACGCCATGCCCGATTCCACGACCGCCGGAAAACGGGTCCTCGCAGCCATCGACCGGCTCCCTGGCCTGATCGAGAGCGGCGAATTCGCCGACATCCGCAAGCCTCCCTTGACCGAATAGCCCACTCCAGATCACGGAAACGTGAGGTCTGGGTATTGATTCTGCAGAGCCCTCTTGACCTTGGGCATCAGCTTCGCCGCATTGCCATAGTAGACCTTTCGCAGAACTTCATCCGGCAGTTTGAGTCCGTGAACCGGCGGGCGGTGGCTCGAGAAACTGATGAGATCGTCATCCGTCTCGAGGAAACGGAAATGCTTGCGATAATGATCCAGCGTCTGCACGCCGTCCTGACCAAAAAGAATGCGATCCTGGTATTTGATGAAGAGTTTGCGCGCGGCGTTCGGTTGCTGACCCAACGTGTAATGCCGCTGGCCGATCTCCACGTAAAAGTTCGGATACTTGTCGAAGGTGTCTACCAGGCGTTCCAAATCATCCTCCAGACTTCCCATGTGCGCCCCAATGATGACCAAGTCGGGGATGTCCTCCATCAGGGAGTTTCGTCGAAGCATCATTTCATCACGCGACAGTACTGACGTTCCCCACAGGTTGTACTTGCGGGAAACAAAACCCCATCGCTCGCGGGGATGCTCGCCGTAGGCCACGTAGTTGCCGATGGGTTCGGCGATGTGAAATAGGATGGGCAGTTTCAATCGCCCCGCGGCCTGCCAGATCGGCATGAGTCGCGGGTCATTCACATGCACGGGACCACGGGCGTCCGGACGCAAGGCATGTCCATACACGCCGGCACCCTTGTCATGTGTCTCACCGATTCCCGCGACGCCCATTGCTTTGACGTCGGCTTCCAGTTCGGCGACGGCCGCCTTGGCAAATCCCTCCCGATGACGATCACTGAAGTCAACCGTGCCAAAGGTGACGAATCGGTCGGGATGGAACTTCTCCATCTTCCGGTAGGCGTTTTTGGTACTTTGATTGAAAGTCGCCAGCGGTGAATCAACCAACACGGCCACACCCGCCTGATCCATCACCTTCAGGTACATGCCCGGAGCCGGGAATGACAGGAGCACATGCGTGTGAACATCGACGACCGGGTACTTCGCCTTCTTGATGTCCGTGGGTGTCGTGGTGATCAGTTGTTTCGGACCGGGTCTTCGGGCTGAAGGTGGTGGCACGGGTTTGCGCAAGAAATACCAACCCCATCCCTCGGGCATGATCGAGACCTCCACCGAATCCCCCGTCTTCCTCCAGTACCTGTAATTGGGTTGCCCTGGAGTGAAGGTGTAACCCTCCATCGACGGAGCACCTTTCATCTTCAGGGTGACCCCCTTCTCACCGACCGGCTTGTCCGGAATCACCGCGATGTGCCACCCCAATTCCTTGAAGTCTCTGACTTTCACCACCGCGTCTCCGGCCGAGAAGATCGCACTCGTTTGATACTCCTCATAGTTCCCAAGTCTTACTCGGATATCCGCTTCCACGGAAGGTGCCGCGTCTCCTGTTCCTGCAAGGAAGCTGAGCAAGGTGAGGGTCCAAATCTTTGGGAGGTTTCGTTTCATTGCTTGGTTGATCTTATTGAAGAGAAGCGCTCCGTCGCGTCCCAATTTTGGTATATGACGAAGCATTTCAATCCAGATGGAGAAATGTTGTGGAGGATCATGCGGGGTGTTAAAAAAGGGTGGGCTGATAGTAGATAGCCGGTCGAAGAATTCGCCATCCTGATTTCACAATGAAGAAAACCGCTCTCCAAACATTTCTGCTGCTGCTTCCTGTCCACCTCTTGGCCTGGGGCGGGCCGCATCATGCGATTACGAAGGCTGCGCTGGAAACGCTCCCGGCGTGGCAGCAGAAGTTGCTCGGCGCGGAACTCGATGCCTTGTCCGCGAAGTACTGCCTGATCCCGGACCGGGTGTATGTTGACAAGG
>JBMYQZ010000842.1:0-2325 GCA_049601855.1 Limisphaerales bacterium
GAGCGCCAAGACGCGGGCTGCAGTCGTGCAGTACATGCTGCGACCAGACACGTTCAAGTCTCAGTCTGATCTGGCGCGATCCCTTGGTGTCTCCAAGCAGCACGTCAATGCATTGTGCATCTCGTTCCGGGACACATTTGGTTATCGCAACACCATGACCAGGAGTGATCGGGCTCGTCGTGCGATGCGGGACAGCTATGTCGGGCGCTTCGGCTCGATGGGTGAACGATGAGTTTTCCGGTAATCAGGTTCTTCCAGAGGCATATGGCGGAGAAAAAGGGAGACCGATCGGTATTTCTAGTGACCAGCGGAAAATAAGTCGCATCGAAAGTGGCAGGTATTAGCCCGCTCCTCCAATGGAGTTGGTTCTGGTTTTGTCGGAAAAACATCTTCTTCGCAATGGTCCAATTGTCGGGGGGGCAACCACAGCCCCTTGTTCAACAAATACACAGCCAGATATCCAGTCGGCTAGGTCTTGTTAATGCGTGATAACTGCCCGATTCGGCACGACGAATCGATGCTCCCTGTTCCTCTGGTGTCCGACTTTTATGACACAATTCCGGCTCGTCAAATCGAGGGAATGTGATAGGTTCTTCTCAGCATCAGGAGTGACCCTGCGGGGTCCGGCAACCGGGTGGCGGAGATACCACGGTGCCTTGAGCGAGGTCGGGTGACCTTTCTCGATGCGGGAGCCGAGTCGGCTTCAAGCAACAAGTTCTCCGACGGATTTGAAGGCCGTCCTGATGTCAGGACGGCCTTTTTTCGGCTTCTGGTGTGATAGTGAAGAAAGCACCTAACATGACCCGATCCATCCGCGTCAACGAAGCCAATCCGAACCATCACCTGTGGAACAACCATGGCACCTGGTGGTGCCATTTTACGGTGCGCCTGACGGATTTTACGGCGGAACGCCGCCGGGTGAATCTTCGAACGGACAATGTGCAGGTCGCACGTTTCCTCCGCGACAGTCTTTTGCACGCCGGCGACTGCGGCGCTCCGCCCACCGGAAATTGACTACCCTTTGACAACCTTTGTCTGATGCCTCGTATAACCTGATTAATCCATGGAGACAGCGATGGAATTACACCTTGAAAAGTCAACTCCTCTACGCGACCACGATCTCGAGCGTGCAAAAGATCCAAGCACGAATCCAGGCGAACTCGCGACACTGGCCGGATCGAAAGACAGCCAACTGCGCCAAGCCGTGGCCCGCAATCCCAATACGCCACAGGCTGAGCTCGAAAACCTGTGGATCGACGATCCGTTGGCAGTGCTGGACAACCCGGTGACACAATTGAACACGCTGATGGAAGGCACGTCCGCGGCCGAGTGGCTGCCAGGGATTGTCCAGGTTGCGCTTTGCTCGGCCTTGATTCAGGCCCGTCGCCGTAAAGAACTTCAATCAACCCTGCCAGCTGAGATGCGGCTCCAGATACTCACATGCCTCACCTCCTACCGCTACAGCAATAGCGAGCTGCGCGAAGCATGTCGCGCGCGGCCGGACATTCGCGACACATTCTTCAAGTCATTGCCGGACGATCCGGATTCATCCGTCCGGCTCGGTGCGATTCAGGTCGCACCCAACTGTGTCCAAGAAGCCTTAGCCAAAGACCCTGATCCAGAAGTGCGGCTTGCCCTGGCACAGCGGGCGGGGCTGGACTCCGAGCGATGCTTTGCGCCTCCGTCGCGCTCGGTGGGGAGTATGTTCCAGCGACGGCAGCATGTCTCACCGGAGGCCAAGGTCTTGCTCGCCGATGACCTCAATGCAGTCGTTCGTGGAACGATTGCAAAGTGCCGCAGCCTCCCGCCACAGGCGTTTGACCGCCTGTCTTGCGACTCCGATTTGACGGTGAAGAGTACCTTGGCTGCCACACACCAGGGGCACCCGGATCTGCTCGCGACTTCCTGGCGCCGTCTGGCCCGCAGCAGCGATGATGTTGCGCGCAGCGTGGCCCTGAACGAGACCTGTCATCCCGAGATCAAGCTGGAGTTGCTGAATCACGAATCCAAAGAGGTGAGATGCATCGCATGGAAACAGTTGCCGATGGACATCGAGTCTCTTTCCGAGCGAGCGGCCGCTGCTTTTGAGAATCTGCAGAGGCGGGACGATGCCGACCGGGAACGTCAGTCCCTCGCGGCAAACCGTCACATCACCGCCGAAATCGCCGGCCGTCTGGCTTCGCTGGGACCAGCAGTCACCCGGATACTGGCCCGGAACGATTCCCTGCCGGGTCATATTAGTTTCCGTTTGCTGGATCATCCTGACGGAGAAACCGCCTTGGCGGCGGTGCATCCCTACTGCTCGGTCGCAATTGCCAACCGGAT
>JBMYQZ010000843.1:0-2325 GCA_049601855.1 Limisphaerales bacterium
GGGCAAGCGCCGCACCCGCCGCCGCCGAAAGAGCGGTTGGCGAACGATCGCCCAAGGCGGCGACAGCCAGCCGTTCTACCTGCGAGACGACGCCGGCTACGTTTTGATCCGGCCTCGCGGCAGTGACCTCGAACCGGACACCGTGTTCTCAGATACTTCAGGCCATCCGACCCGCTCTATTACGCCAAGGCACCTCGTGAAGCGATTGGCAACTCGGACCACGTTCGCAGTTTTACCGAGGAAGCCATTTGCCTGCACACTCCCATCTTTGTCATCGGTCGCGCTCGTGAACGCAGCGATATCGTGGCACCGGAAATTGCCGCAGACAAATCAGCCCCCATGTTTCGCATCACAACCAAGACGGAAAACCAAGTGACCGGAGGTTATGCCGGCGCCTCGTGGGCTTGGACTCTGGTCGGTTTGCTGATCGTGATGGGCGCAGGATTCTTCGCTACCAATCAGGGCCGCGGCGGCTCGAATGAGCAGGTCGCGATGCTCGTTGGACTGGGATTCGCCTATTTCCTTACATGGGCAATCGGGTGGACCTGGACGGTTCACAACAGCCTCATTGACCTGCGCAATCGCGTACGGAGGGCATGGTCCCAAGTGGACGTGCAGCTTAAACGCCGCCACGACCTGATCCCGCAAGTGCTCAAGATGGTACAGGCACTCAAGAACCACGAAAAGAAGGTGCACGAACAGATCGCCCAGATTCGCTCGCAGCAAAGCGCCACGGCACCTGACGACGTTGGTGATGATTTCCAGAGCGTGCGTTCGAGTCTGCTGGCGATTCAGGAGAACTACCCGGAACTGAAAACCTCCGAGGCTTATTCCGGCTTGCACCGACAGCTGGTGGAAACGGAGAATCGCATCGCCTTGGCCAAAGACTATTTCAACACGATCACCACACACTACAACACGCGGATCGAGCAGTTACCCGATTGCCACGTTTGCTCGTTGAGCGGTTTGCAACCGCGCCGGCTCATCTTGGCCGAAGCCTTCGAACGCGCCGCGATCGACGTCGAGTTCGCCGACTGAAATGAATCCACCACCGCCCACCATTCAACCGCGACCACCAGTCCCGGTTCCGAACGCGCAGCCGGCCAAGCGCTGGATCTGGCCGCGGGTCTTTGTCTACGGATTTCTCGGTGGCTTCATCCTGCTGAACGTCTTGGCATGGTGTCACGGACGAGCAATGTCCCGCTATGCCTCGGGAGCAGACCGCACTCCGCCTCCCGAAAAACTACCATTGTTCGGCAAGATCAAGGTCCTCGCAACCGGAGTGAATCTCCCGCGGCCAACCAACCCGGTGAACCCAAAGGATTACGGAATGGATTACATCAACGTGCACTACCAAGGCGCCTTCGATGTGGACCTGGAAGCCTGGCAGATCGAGCACGCAACCAATCACGGATTGATCCTGATGTTCCACGGGCATGGCTCGGCGAAGGAATCCCTGCTTCCCGCCGCCGAGATCTTCTTCAAGAACGGATGGGATTGCGCCTTGGTGGACTTCCATGGCAGCGGCGGATCCGGCACGAACCTCACCAGTGTCGGTTGGCACGAGGCAACGGACGTAATCGAGTCACATCGATTCTTTGCGCACATGTATGAGGACAAGCCGATCATCCTCTACGGCGTATCAATGGGCAGCGCCGCCGTCCTGCGGGCGATCCATATCGGAAGTCTGCATCCGCACGGAGTGATGCTGGAACTCCCCTACGACGGCCTCCTGAATGCCGCCCGACAGAGATTCCGCGCAATGGGACTCCCGTCCTTCCCCGCCGCAGAAACGCTGCTGTTCTACGGCGGCATGCACGGGCAATTCAACGCCTTCGCGATGAACCCCGCCAACTTCGCCAAATCCGTCAAATGCCCCACGCTCTTAATGAACGGAGAAATCGATCGCCGCGCTCCTCCAACTCAGGCGATTGCAGTCTTCGATAACCTGGGCGGTGAAAAGATTCACAAACAGTTTCAAGGATTGGGACATCGCAACTTCGCCCGGCACGACACGGAGAACTGGAGCGCAACGACCTTGGCGTTTTTGGAGGACGTGCTCGCCAAGCACGAGCCGTAGTGAACCGCGACTCGTCCCGCTGGCTGACGATCCCTACTCGAAGCGATATCCCACCCCGTGCACCGTCCGGATAATTTCCGGTTTGGCAGCATCGATTTCGACGCGTTTGCGCAATTGCGAAATATGCTGATCCACACAGCGGCTATTGGGAAAGTAATTCAGCCCCCAGCATTCATTCAACAGCGTATCGCGCGACACCGCCTTGCCTTTGCTCTGAAACAACAACCGCAAGATGCTCACGTCGC
>JBMYQZ010000844.1:0-2318 GCA_049601855.1 Limisphaerales bacterium
TATGCAGATCTCTGCCTTGAGCGGCGTGAATCTCGCCGTCCTCATTTTCTGTGGTTTCAACCTGGTGATCGCCTACGGCTGTTTCACCGAGGCGCTTCAGCACTGGGAAGCTTCTCGCATCAGCGCCACTCTTTCCCTCATTCCCCTGACCACGCTTGGTGTTCTTGAGTGCTGTGAACGCTGGATTCCGACCTTTGGTCAATCCGAGGGTCTGAATCTGCTCGGTTGGGTTGGGGCTGTCCTTGTGGTGGTGGGCTCGATGTTGTGTGCCCTCGCCAAACGCGCACCGGCGTTGCCCGATCGGGGCTAGGCGAGGATGTCCCTTACCACGTGACCGTGGACATCGGTCAGCCGGAAGTCGCGACCTTGGTAACGGTAGGTGAGTTCCTTGTGGTCGAAGCCCATGAGATGGAGGATCGTGGCGTTGAGGTCATGCACGTGCATGGTGCCGGGGGTCCAGTCGTGGATGGTGGGGCGGATCATGTTGCCGTCGGCATCGACGATGTTGTAGCCGTAGTCGTCGGTCTGCCCGTAGGTGATGCCGGGCTTCACACCGCCGCCGGCCATCCAAGTCGTGAAACAGCGCGGGTGATGATCGCGACCATAGTTTTCCTTGGTGAGTTTGCCTTGGCAATAGGCGGTGCGGCCAAACTCGCCGCCCCAGATAACGAGTGTTTCGTCGAGCATGCCCCGACGTTTGAGATCTCTGATCAAAGCGGCGCAACCTCGATCGACATCGCGACACTGCGATTCGTGTTCCTCGGGCAAGTCGTCGTGGGCATCCCAGCCGCGATGAAAGATCTGGATGGTTCGAACGCCTCTCTCTGCGAGGCGTCGGGCATTCAAACAACACGCGGCAAAGGTGCCGGGTTCGCGGGCTTCCTCGCCGTAGAGTTCGAAAGTCTCGGCACTCTCGCTGGAGAGATCCATGACTTCCGGAACGGAGGTCTGGAGCCGATAAGCCATCTCGTGTTGTTCGATGCGGCTCAAGATCTCGGGGTCGCCGAAGTGTTCGTATTCTGCCTGGTTCAGCGCGGCCAGAGCGTCGAGTTGGGCGCGTCGATCTTGCCGGGAAACACTATCGGGGTTGCTCAGATATAGGAGCGGATCGCCGTGGCTGCGCAGGAGCACGCCCTGGTGCTCGGAGGGCATGAAGCCGCTGCCCCACAGCCGATGAAAGAGACTTTGCTCGGCGTAGGACGTCTTCGCGTGCATGACGACGTACTCGGGAAGGTTTTCGTTCAGGCTGCCGAGGCCGTAGCTGAGCCAGGCGCCGAGGCTGGGGCGACCGGGCATTTCGCTCCCGGTTTGTATAAACGTAATCGCCGGATCGTGGTTGATCGCGTTGGTGAAGGTGCTGTTGATGACGCAGAGGTCCTTGGCCACTTTGGCAGTATGTGGCAAGAGTTCGCTGACCCAGACGCCACCGTCGTTGTTGTCCTTGCGTGAGAATTCGTACTTGCTGGGGCAGAGCGCGAGACTGGGCTGCGTCGACGTCATGGTGGTGATCCGTTGGCCATCACGGATCTCCTTTGGCAACCTTTGTCCGTATAAATCGCGCAACTTGGGTTTGTAATCCCACAGGTCGTGTTGGCTTGGTCCGCCGCTCATCACGAGGTGAATGACGCGCTTGGCCTTCAGCTTCGGTTGGGGCGGGGGAATGTCTCCATTCTTCGTCAAAAGCTCCCGACCGATCAATGCGGCCAAGGCCGCCGTGCCGACTCCCAAGGCGGCCTTGCCGAAGAACTGTCTTCGGGTTTGTTGCAAGGGTGGGGGAGGCGGTGTCATTTCAATTCAAGGTGATGGCCGCGTCGCTGGCCATCACGGCGATGACCAATTTTGGCCAAGGGTTTTTCGTGCCGAGTTGCTCGAGCAACCGGGTGCAAGTCTCTAGTTCGGAATCTCTTGGAGCGCGGCCGGTCAGCAGCCAGTAGAGCGATCGAATTCTGGCGTTGTTGTCCGTCTCCGCCGCGATTCGATCGGCAATCGCTTCTGCCATTTGCACGCGCTGCTTCTCGTTCAGCAGCGCGAGGGATTGCGCGGCGGTGTTGCTGCGGGAACGGCGGACGCAACTGGCTTCCCGTGTGGGGGCGTCGAAGAGGGTCATCATCGGATGCGGGCTTGAGCGTTTCCAATAGAGGTAGACGCTGCGTCGATACGTCAGTTGATCGGGATCGGGCTCGTAGACGCGCGTATTGCTCATGGGGTGTGAGAGAGCCTTCCACAGCCCGGCGGGTTGCCATGGTTTCACGCCTTCCCCGCCCATTCGTAGATCGAGTAGATCGCCGCCCCAGAGGCCGATGTCACGGAGTACTTCC
>JBMYQZ010000845.1:0-2303 GCA_049601855.1 Limisphaerales bacterium
GCCCCAACCTCCTGTTGATTGTGATAATCATATGCGGTGTCGATACCAACGCCACCTAGCTTGAGCCACAGCTCTGCTGACGCAGTTTCGGATCCTTCGTCCCGGCCTTGATCCAGGCGGCGAAAGCTTCGTATTCGGCCTTGCGGTTCTTGGCATGGATCATCTTCTGCCCCTTGTGATAATCCTTCTCACCCATGTTGATGAGTTTGAGAATTTCGGATTCCTCCGGCGCGTTCAGATCGATCATTCCCTGCGCGCGTAAGGATGCAAAGGTCGCCTCCGACGACGGCAGGATGTAGTCCTTCAAGTCCACGGCCGACAGGTGACATTGCACGCAACTGGACGGATTGGGAGATTTGAAGATCGGCAGGATGCGCTGATTGAAGATATCGAGCGCGGCCCGATCGTCGGCCTGGGCGGCACAGGCGAAAACGAGCAGGAGGAGAGAATTCAGAATCGTTTTCATGGCAGGATTATCGCGGGAATTGCCCGTCAGCCTAGCAAACGAATCCCGATTAACAACCCCTGCCACCGGGAGACTTCAATCGGGGTCGGCGGTCAGGTACGCAACTTCCAGCGTCGCGATCACATTCATCACGGCGTGCATGAGGAAGGGCACCCAGATCGAACCCGTCCGGTGCCGCGCAATCCCAAGCAGGATGCCGTGCACGAAGATGATCAGGCAGCCGTAAAAGTCATATTGCAAATGCACCACTGCCCAGCCGAGCGAGGTGAGCAGAATGGTGCCCTTGACCCCAAGCCTCGAACGCGACCAACCGGCAAAAAGAAAACCGCGCACGAGCATTTCCTCCAACAACGGCGCCATCAACACGGCGGCCACCCAAATGAGCGCCGGGTATTCCACCGTCGTATAAACCTGCACCATGAACTCCGGGACGATGTCGCGCTCCAGCAGAATCGTCAGTGCATCGAAGGTCATCACCATGCCGATGACCGCCAGCAACCATCACGAGAGTTCTTGCGAGGTCGGCCACTTGAGGGCGAGATAGTCCGGCAAGCTGATGCCCTTGCGAATTCTGGCAAACAAGATGATCGGGACCGGGCACAGAATCCCGGTGGCAATCGTGCACACGGCGAAGAAGGTCCCATCCTGATCGATGGTCTCAAGGTAACGGACTAAATCGCCTTCTGACATCTGCGGAGCCAGGAAAAAGAGAAACCCAAAACTGACGACCACCTGCACCGCCACGAAAGCGAGGCACGCGAGAAGACCAAACCCACAGGTGGGCCAGAAGCCCCATGGACGACCTGGCCGATCTTCGGGCAGCGGCGGAGGCGACTCCGATGATTCGTTCTCCCTGTCAACGTCCATGCAGTTTTCTAAGGAGAGGTTCCAAGTTACGCAATGCTTTCCGCCGCAGGTTGCACGTCGACAAATCCCGGTTTCAAACTGCACCCGACAAGCAATGGCTAGCCTTGGGAATAGTTCCAGCGCCAGTCAGATTCACGCTACCCAGTGAGACTGCGGACTCATCGCAAACGCTTCAGTTCGGCGCACTCACCAATTGACCCCGAAATCGGAAACACCCGCCACTCTCGACAAGTGGCGGGTGTGCGAATCTCTATTCGACCGATTTGCCTGACTGCAGCATCAGCCCTTTCAGTCGGGCGAGGCGCGCCTCCAAGGCCTTAACCTTTTCGTCCTTCATTTTGATCTGAGTCTGTTGTTCCTGGATCGCCTGAATCGCGATCACCCCGAAGGAGGTGTAATCCAAACGCAGGAAGCCGTCCTTCTCGGTAACCAGTTCCGGATAAACCTCAGCCACCTCTTGGGCGATCATGCCGATGCGTTTGCGGGCATTGGCACCCTCTTCGTTGTACCGATAGGTGGAGGGACGAAGTTCCATCACCTTGTTCAAGGTATCGTCCATCTCGGCAATATCGTTCTTCAGTCGGCGATCCGATGTATTGAAGAAACTCCCAACGCTGATGTAGAGATCGCCGTTGTGGATGGTCATGTCACCCAAGTCCACGTGGGCCCCGTTTTGGCGAACACGAAAGATCGTTTCCGTTGTAGAGGGTTTTTCCACCCGTAACCAGTTGTCGTCGCCGTCCCGGGCCTTGATGTTGAAGGTGGCGTTGCCTCTGTGCTCTCGCACTCCCACGCGACCGCCGGCATCAACGGTGAAGGCACCGCCTCCACCGTTGTTCTCGACCACCAGCGACTTGGTGTCGGTGGTCCGTGCACGGACCGTGAATGCAACATCATCGTAGGCCTGCCGATAGCCGGCGGAACCAAGTTTATCGATCTCGAACAACATCGTGCCACTAGGGTGTGTTCG
>JBMYQZ010000846.1:0-2300 GCA_049601855.1 Limisphaerales bacterium
AGCCATCAACGAGTTGTATCGGGACTATTGGGAACCGCTGCACAACTACTTTTTGCCCAGCGCCAAGCTCTCCAGCAAACATCGCGAAGGAGCCAAATACCGGCGTCAGCACGATGCCCCGCAGACACCCTGTGAACGGCTGCTCAAGAGTCGGGGACTGAGCGCCAAGGCGAAGAAAGAGCTGCGTGAGAAACGCGCCAGCTACAACCCGTTCGCGCTGGGACGGGAACTGGAAAGGCGGCTCAAGGCGATCCTCTTGCCGCCCCTGCACTCCAGTCGCCCTACGGGCTCCTTGCGTTCCGGGGCGGCAAAAGCTAAGCAGAAAAGAAAACAACCCACGGTGTCATGACTTATGAGTCAACGAACCACCTCAACCAAGGCTCCTTGGGTGTCATTTACTTTTGAGGCAACAAGAAGAATGGACGCTAGACCCGGCAGAAGGGGCTCTGACTGTTTCGTAGGCCACTCGCCGGTTCGCTTGCATGCCGTTTCGATTTCCGGCACAAATTGTGCCGCATGTCGACTGAGACGGACAATTCAGAGGAATCGGAGAAGGAAGCACGGCAGGATTTCATTCGTGAGATGGTGAAAGCCGATCTCGCGGATGGGAAACACACGAACATCGTCACCCGTTTTCCACCAGAGCCGAATGGCTACCTCCACATCGGGCACGCCAAGTCGATCTGCCTGAATTTTGGCATCGCGAGGGAATTCGATGGCAAGTGCAACCTGCGCTTTGACGACACGAATCCCACGAAGGAGGAACAGGAATATGTCGATTCGATTCAACATGATGTGGACTGGTTGATCGCGGGCTGGGCTGATC
Source organism: Limisphaerales bacterium (assembly GCA_049601855.1). Taxonomy (GTDB): domain Bacteria; phylum Verrucomicrobiota; class Verrucomicrobiia; order Limisphaerales; family JAYPXF01. The sequence goes on from JBMYQZ010000846.1 coordinate 827, forward strand.
ACGTAAAAACACCGGAAGCGGTGTTCGCTTCGGATTATTTCGAGCAGATGTACCAGTACGCCGTGGATCTGATCAAAAACAACAAGGCCTTCGTCTGCGATCAGACGGCAGAGGAAATGGCCGATCACCGAGGCACCACCACGCTCCCCGGAACGAACAGCCCCAATCGGGATCGATCCGTGGAGGAGAATCTGGACCTGCTGGAACGGATGCGAAAAGGCGAATTCGAGGAAGGTGCCAAGACCTTGCGCGCCAAGATCGACATGGCGGCTCCCAATATCCACCTGCGCGACCCCGCGCTGTATCGAATCCGCAAGTCAGCACATCACCGCACCGGAACGAACTGGTGCATTTATCCAACCTACGATTACGCGCACTGTCTGGAGGATTCGATCGAGGGCATCACGCATTCACTCTGTACGCTGGAGTTTGAGGTGCATCGTCCGCTGTATGATTGGATCCTGGACAATCTCGAGATCCCGCAACCGCAACCGCGTCAGACCGAGTTCGCCCGGTTGAATCTGAACTACCTGGTTATGAGCAAGCGTAAGCTGCTCCAACTGGTCGAGGACGGCAAGGTCTCCGGCTGGGATGATCCGCGGATGCCGACGATCTCGGGCTTCCGCCGCCGTGGCGGCCCCGCGGCCGCGATCCGCGAATTCTGCATTGGCACGGGCGTCACCAAGTACAAGGCCCTCACTGATTTCGCCGTGTTCGAACATACCCTTCGCGGCGTGCTCAATCCGATCGCCACCCGTAGGATGGCCGTTCTCAATCCGCTCAAGTTGGTCATCACCAATTATCCCAAAGGCGAATCGGAGGAAGTGGACGCGACCAACAATCCGCAGGATGAAAGCGCCGGCACGCGCAAAGTCGTCTTTGGTCGGGAGCTTTACATCGAGCAGGACGATTTCGAAGAAATCCCGCCACCGAAATTTCGCCGCCTTAAACCTGATGGCGAAGTCCGCCTGAAATACGGCTACATTATCAAGTTCGAAAAGGTGGTGAAGGACGATGACGGCAATCTCGTGGAGATACATTGCAGCTATGACAACGAGTCCAAACGGGGAGGAGCCAATGCCGACCGCAAGGTGAAGGGCACCATTCATTGGACGAATGCCCACACCGCGATCAACGCCGAAGTCCGGCTCTATGACCGGCTCTTCAATGCGGAAGATCCCGATGGCGGCGAGGGCGATTTCACGGATCACCTCAACCCCGATTCACTGCAGATTGTTCAGGCCAAATTGGAACCGGCTCTCGCTGAGGCCAGGACAGGTGAACCGCTGCAGTTCGAACGACTCGGGTACTTCTGCGTCGATCAGGACTCAACTCCGGACAAACCGATATTCAATCGCACGATCACTTTGCGTGACGACTGGGCGAAGAAGGGGAAGTAGCAAACCGCTCCAGAAGGAACCGTTCCGTCGCTCGGTCGGTTCCCTTATCAAAGCATCGACGGATGCGATGTCCT
>JBMYQZ010000847.1:0-2298 GCA_049601855.1 Limisphaerales bacterium
CTTGGCCTCCATCTATGACTGGTTGTGTTGAACGGTTTTCGAACACACCCTAGTCAGCGAGAGCGGCTGGGGCAGCTCATGAAGACCTTCGACCCGAAGAAGATCGGGCCGTCACCGGCACTTCGCAAACGCCTGCAAGACAAGATGGCGAAAGTGCGGAAGGGTATGCAGGAAATGGCTGAACTCGGGGTGTCACCAGAATCGATCAGCGAGATGCTGAAGGGCTTGAACGGGCTTTTTGAACAGCACAAGTACGAGGAAGCAGAGGCGCTTATCGACAAGGCGCTCAAGAAGCTCGACGACCCGTTTTGATCAGTCGACGTCGGCGGCGTATTCCTTGAGCGTGTCCAGACTGGCGAATTCCAAGGCCGATGAATGGGTGGCCTCGAGGTAGATTGGTGAGGCGACGCCAGCGTCGAAGGCCTGCTTCCAGCGTTCCACGCAAACGCACCATTTGTCACCGGGCTTCAAGCCGGGAAAGCCATACATCTCATTCGGAGTGCTGAGGTCGTTACCAGTCGCTTTGGAAAACTCCAGAAACTCGCGGGTCATCATCACGCACACCGTGTGCAGTCCGCGATCCTCCGGACCGGTGCGGCAGAAGCCGTCACGGTAGAAACCGGTGGCCGGCTTCTGGCAGCAGCATTTCAATTCGGTTCCCAGAACATTGGTCGGCATGATCAGAGTTCCGCCAAGACTTCGGCGGCGTGGGTTTCAGCTTTCACTTTGGGCCAGATCTTCTTGATCTTGCCTTTCTCATCGATGAGGAAGGTCACCCGATGGGTGCCGTCGTACTCGCGGCCCATGAACTTCTTGCGGCCCCAGACGCCGTAGGCTTCGACGATCTGTTTGTCCTCATCGGAGATCAGCGTGAAAGGCAGTTCGAATTTGGCAATGAACTTGTCATGCGACTTCACCGAATCGATGCTGACGCCGAGTACGGCCGCGTTCTTCTTCGTGATCTTCTTGTGTTCGTCCCGGAAGCCGCAGGCCTCCTTGTTGCAACCGGGCGTGTTGTCCTTTGGATAGAAGTAGAGGATGACCTGCTGGCCCTTGAAATCCTTCAAGGAGACCTTTTCGCCGCCGTTGGTCAGGGCGGAGAAGGCCGGTGCCTTGTCTCCGTCCTTCAATGTGATGTTGGGTCCGAGTGCCATGGTGTCTACTTCATTTGCTCTTGGGTATTGGTGAGTCGTTCGACGACCCGGTCACGGCCGAGGACTTCCATGAGGTGCCAGAGACTTGGGCCAACGGGTGATCCGGTGCAGGCGAGGCGAACGGGTTGAATGAGTTTGCCTGGTTTCATTTCCAGTTCGCTCGCGACGGATTTCAGTGTGCTCTCGATGGAAAGCGGGTCATAGGAGTTTAGCGCGAGCAGGGCCGTCTTGAGCTTCTCGATGGGATCAACGTTCTCCGGAATGAAGCATTTCTTCGCGCCTTTCTCGTCGTATTCCGTCACGTCCTCGAAATAGAAGCGGCTGAAGGCCGGGACATCCGTGAAGGTCTTGATCTTCTCGCGAACGGTATCGAACGCCTTCTTCACGTAATCGACCGGGTGATCATCCGTCTTGATGCCGACATGGTTCAAGGCATGCGAAGCGAGTTCGTAATAGCGATCGTCCGCCATGCTTTTGATGTGTTCGAAGTTGACCCACTTGAGCTTGTCGGCATCGAAACGCGCGTTATTGCGATGGATCTGCGGCAGATCAAATTCGTCGGTTATCTGCTCGGCAGTGAAGACGTTCTTGTCGTCAGTTGGCGTCCAGCCAAGGAGGCAGAGGTAATTCAACACCGCCTCTGGTGCGTAACCATTCTCCTGATAGAAGGAAAGGGCGGCTCCATCGTCCCGCTTGCTCATCTTGCTGCCGTCGTTGTTCAGAATCAGCGGGATGTGGGCAAACTTGGGAGGTTCGACTCCGAACGCGCGGAACAGGGCGATGTGCTTGGTGGTGTTGCTCAGGTGGTCTTCGCCGCGGATCACGTGAGTGATTCCCATGTCGATGTCGTCGACGACGTTGACCAGGTGAAAGACCGGTTGTCCATCGGAGCGGATGATCGGAAAGTCGGGATCCTTCGCTTCGCGGTCGGTGACCTGACGGGTGACATCGCCGCAGACGAGATCGGGGACGGTGATCGCCTCGGTGTCCATGCGGAAGTAAACGGCGCCATCGCGCTCGTAGGCCAAGTCGCGAGAGATCAGTGCGTCGGCGCGCTGGCGGTAGTTGTCCCGGCGTTGGGATTGAAAATACGGCCCGCGATCACCCCGGCTGGCGCCGGTGGCGTCACTGGTTACGGGACCTT
>JBMYQZ010000848.1:0-2293 GCA_049601855.1 Limisphaerales bacterium
TTCCGCGCCGGCGTTCCCGTGTCCCTCGATCGTTCCTTTCAGCTCACCGCAACGGAGCATTTTGGAACCAAAGTAGGGGTTGAGCAGACCTTCCTCGTCCTGCAACCAACTTGCCCCCTTGTTGTCGAAGGCCATCGGGCAGTGGTAGATGTAGACCGGCGAGTCCTTGATGCGACCGAACTTCTTGTTCGCGGCGATGAGGCCGTTGGAGAGATTTTCAAAAGCCTTGCGGGTCGCGGCGATGTCACCGTCGGCCGTGATGCTCTTCGCTCCCTTGTTGATGAGCTTGAGATCGGCCAGCCACGCCATGTGCGCGTCACCCTCCAGCAGACTCATGTCGACGGCGGTCAGCGCTTGTTTAAATCGCTGGATCTGGCTGGCACCGGGCTTCTTGTCACTGCTGAGGTTGTTCTTGATGGCAACGTAGGCCTTGGTCGCGGCATGGAGTTGTCCCTTGAATTCTTCCGGTGTGTTCTCGGTGAAGGATTGATCGGACGTCGCGTGATCGCTGTGATCGTGCTCCGGATTCATCATGCTGGGCTTGGCGAGGATCTGGATGGCGGAGTCGATCTTGAAGCTGCCGCGGGCGACGATGAGTTCTCCTTCTTTCAAGCCTTCATTGACGAGGTAGACGTCGCCGGCCCGGGGGCCGAGGGTGATTTCGCGGCCTGCGAAGATGCCCGGAGTGTTCGTGCTCGTGACGTAGACGACGGCGCGTTCGCCGGTGATGAGCGGGGCGCTGGCGGGAATGACGAGCGGTGCGACGGTGCTGTTGGTGGCAGCCGTGTAGCCGAGACTTTCGGCCGGCACCAGGTCCATGCCGCAGACGGTGCATTGGCCCGGCTTGTCGCTGACGATTTCCGGATGCATCGGGCTGATCCATTTGCCGGCAAAATCTGGATCCATCACCCGCCCGCCCGTGGCGATGCGGGACTTCACGACGGCGCGAACGAACATGTCGGGTTTCAGTCGGCCGTCTTTGTTGGAAACGTTGACCCGCACCTTGACCGTGCGCGTCTTCGGATTGAGGACCGGGTCGCGGAAGTTGATGCGTCCGGTGAACTTCTCGCCGGGATAGGCCTCGGTTTCGAACTCGACTTCCTGTCCGTAGTGAATCCATTGCAGGTCGCTTTCGTAGGCATCGAGTTTCACCCAGACCTGCGACAGATCGGCGATGGTGTAGATGGGATCCCCGGTCCGAAGGTAGACCCCGTGCAGGGCTTTCTTGTGGATCACCACGCCGCTCATTAGGGTCTTGATCTCCACGTGATCGCTGGTCTGCCCGCTCATTTCGACCTGGGCGATTTGTTCGGGGGTAAGATCCCAGAGCCGGAGCTTTTCGCGGGCGGATTGCAGGGTGGTCTCGGCGCGATCGCGCATGGAGGCGACCACGTTGTTGCTCATCCCGTCGACGATGCGTTTGGCTTGGACGAGGGCCTGTTGTGCGGTCAGCAGTTCCGGAGAATAGATCGAAGCGAGATGGTCGCCTTTCTTCACCGAGACGCCGGTGTAGTCCACATAGAGCCGGTCGATTCGACCAGGGAAACGCGCCGTGATGTAGGACAGGCGGGATTCGTCGAATTCGATCTTGCCGACCATGCGTACGTTCATCACCGGCATACGACGGGTGACGGGAACGATCTCGACATCGGCGAGCTTGGCGGCGGCTACGTTGAGCTTGAGTTCGCGCGGGCCAAGGTTTTGATCTTGGCCATCGCGGACGGGGATTAATTCCATGGCGCAGATTTTGCAAAGGCCGGGATTGGATTGCTGGATCTGCGGATGCATGGAGCAAGTCCAGAACTTGATCTTGGCCTCGGCGGCGGGTGCCGGATCGGATGCGTGGGAGCTTTTCTTGCCGAAGTTCCCGGCAAAGAAACCGATGCTGCCGGCGACGACAACGAGGGCGAGACAGATGAGGATTTGCTTTTTCATTTCACACCTCCGGTTCCGAGGATCATGTGGATTTCTGCGAGACGCTGTTCGCGGTTGGCGGCGGAGCGTTCGGCCTGCAGTTGGAATTCGAGGAGCAGGCGTTGGGCGTCCACGGTTTCGAGGAAATCGGCGTTGCCGCCTTCGAAGGCCTTTTGCGCTACGGTGAGGGCGGACAAGGCTTGCGGAACGAGGGAATCACGGTAGAGGGCGATCTTGCGTTCGGCGTCGCGGTATTTGAAGTGGGCGAATTTAAGGCGGGTAGCAAGGTGGTTCTCGGCGTTCTCGCGTTGGGCGATGGCGGCTTTGTTGTTCGCCTCGGCTTCCTTCACGCCGGAGCGGAGTTTCTTCCACCAGAGTG
>JBMYQZ010000849.1:0-2293 GCA_049601855.1 Limisphaerales bacterium
GCCCGGGTGACGATGGTATTGCCGTATTCGGGTGGCTACTACCCGGCCACCATCCCGTTGGATTCGAAGGGCTACGTGCTCGTGCCGCTGCAACGCAATCACGTGAAAGATGCCCGGGTACTCAACTATGCCGCATTGCCTGAGTTGAAGGGCGTGGATGAAATGGAACTTCGCACTTCCGGATTACTGCAAAGTCCGAACGTGTTGGCCGCGCTGCGTTTGGTGGATGACTTTCGGCACTCGCCGCTCGTGGGAACAGTGCAGATGAAGGCGATCAACATCGCGCCGTCCGGGATCCTGACCGTGACCACGGATGCCGGTTCGCGCATCAAGTTTTCCTCCGAACACGAATTCCTGCCGCAGATCCTGCGCTGGCAACAGATCCACCACAAGGGGCGGGATGCCGGTCAGGAAATTGTGGAGGTAGATCTTTCCATCACCAATCACGTCCCCGCGAAATTCCGCACGGCCAGTGCTCCGACCCGAACGCCATCGGCGGCCGTTCGGAGAACCGGTGCGCGTTCAACCAATCCCAGAAATGCTTAACTTCATCCCTCGCATTTTCTCCTCCCGCTCGCAGGTGCTCGTCGGCCTCGATCTCGGCACCTCGAAGATCCGTGTCTCCGTCGGTGAACTTGCCGAGAATGGCACGCTCACGATCATCGGTGGTGGCGAATCCCCTTCGCGCGGGGTGCAGAAAGGGGAAATTGTCGACCTCGAAAAAGCCGAGGAAGACATTCGTGTGGCGATGGTCGAAGCCGAGAAATCCGCCGACGTCGAGATCGGTAGCGTCTATCTCGCGGTGACCGGTGCCCACTTGCAATGCCTGAACAATCGCGGCCTGCTGCGCATTGAATCGGTCGATCACGAGATTGTGCAGGAGGACGTTTCCGAGGTGTTGCGCAACGCGAAGGCGTTTAACAAGCCGAGCGAAAACACCGTGCTGCATGCGATTCGGCAGCTCTTCACGGTTGATGGGCAGGATGGCATTCCCAGCCCGATCGGCATGAAGGGCAGTCGCCTGGAATTGGACGTGCATGTCGTTCACGGCGTGACGACTCGTCTGCAAAAGCCCGCGGTCGCGATTCGCGAACTGCAGATGGATGTCGACGAACTTGTCTTCGCTGGCTTGGCCTCATCGCTCGCCGTGCTGAGCCCCGAGCAAAAGGAAATGGGAACGCTCGTGATCGATATGGGCGCGGGGACGACCGAGTTCGTCGTTTATGCGGGCGGCGTTGTGCGTCACACCGGCGTGATTGCTGTGGGAGGTCAACACGCTACCAACGATCTTTCCTTCGGCCTGAAGGTTTCACCGGCGCGGGCTGAGGAACTGAAACTGCAATACGGAACGGCTTGGTACGACAGTTCCGTCAAAGGCCAGAACGTCACGCTGAAGAACGATCTCGGCATGCAACAGAAGTCGATCAATCTCGAGCACATCCACCGCATCATGTATGCGCGACTGGAGGAGATCTTTCAGTTGATCGATCAGCAGATCGAAGACGAGGGGCTGCACGATCAGATTCGTTCCGGCGTTGTGCTCACCGGTGGCGGCGCCCATACACCGAACATCGAAAAGCTCGCCAGTGACGTCTTCGACCTCGATGCCGCCGTCGGTAAGGCTGGCAACATGAACGGTCTCAAATCCATTCTCGACGAACCCGACCAGGCCACTGCCATCGGGTTGGTCAACTACGCCGCCATCCGTCAGAAGAGCCAGAAACGCCGCGGACTGTTCAGCAGTCGTGCCGCAGCCACCGCTTGAATCATGAACCCGTTTATCAAGAAACCCTCCGGTGATCCCGCCAAACAGGGACTCAAGTTGAAGATCCTTGGCGTCGGTGGCGCCGGCTGCAAAATTGCCGAACACCTGCAAGGCCTCGCTGGCGACGTGGAGTTCTTCGCCATCAACGCCGACGTCACCGCCTTGAATGATTGCGGCCTGGAAAACCGTTTCGCCATCGGGAGCAAGCTGACCGGTGGCTTGGGAACAGGTGGCGATCCCGAGCGCGGCAAGGCGGCGGCCTTGGAGGATGCCGAGGGACTCGAATCACTTTGCCAAGGTGCCGACATCGTCTTCGTCCTGGCCGGTCTCGGCGGCGGAACGGGAACCGGAGCGGCACCTCTGGTTGCGGCAACCGCCCGCAAGCTGGGAGCCCTGGCACTTTCATTCGTCACCCTGCCATTCGATTGCGAAGGCACGCGTCGGCAGGAACAAGCCGAACTTGGTCTGCGGGAGTTGCAGCAGGCTGCCGATGGCGTCGTTTGTCTCCCCAATCAAAAAGTATTCAAG
>JBMYQZ010000850.1:0-2285 GCA_049601855.1 Limisphaerales bacterium
CGGCGAATCTGAACCGCGCTCTCAACATCAATCCGTCAACGACACCCGCTCCAAATCCCTCAGCGACCTCGGAAATCGCACCCAACTACACCGGCCTTCGTTACACCTATCTGAGTCCACCGCCCCCCACCGCCGGTCTTCGTCATCGTGCGCGTCCGTATTTCGAGGAAGGCCGCCGCCTGCAGCGGCTCACCCAGTGGAACGACGCCATCGCCGCGTACCGCAAGGCGATCGGACTGGATGGCGCCTACTTCGAGGCCTATCACAATCTCGCCCTTGCAGCCAGTGAACGGGATTTCCTGCGGGCCGTCGTCGCCTATGAAACCGCCTTGGCACTCCGCCCGAACTCTGGCAGCACGCGCTTCAACTTTGCCGCCTTGCTGCACAAGAAACAGTATCACCGCGATGCCGCCGTGGAACTTTCCAAGCTGCTGCAACAGGAACCGGAAAACGTGGCCGCCCACCTGTTGCTCGCCACGATTTTCGACAAGCAACTCAACCAACCGAAACTGGCCCGCAGACACTATTCGCGCGTGATCCAAATCCAGCCCGCCCACCGCGAAGGCACAGCCATTCGTTATTGGCTGCGCGCCAACTGACCATGGAGTGGCTCACTTCATTTGAATTCACGCCGATCCTCGCCGCCCTGCGTCTCAACATGTTCGACGCGCTCCTCTTGGGCGCCCTCGGGTGGGGCGTTTACCAGGGCAAGGAACAAGGCGCTTCGAGCACGCACGTGAGCGTCGTGCAGTGGATGGTGATCGCGTTGCCAGGTGGTTTGGCTGGCGCGTTCCTTGGTTCGTTCCTGGGCCCGATGTTGGGATCAGCCTATTGGGGACAACTGACTGGCTACTTGATCTGGATCTTCATCGTTGTCGGCTTCTTCGCCTTTCTGAACAGCAAGGGCGCGAGCGAATGGAAAGAAGCGGACTGGTTCGGCAAAACGGAATACCCGCTCGGAGTCCTTGGCTGCATGATCAAATACTTCTGCATCGTGCTGACGGTCATGTCGTTGCTCAACGCCAATTACTACACCAGCGAGATGATCCGCAGAGATCGCGAATGGCAGATCGAGGAGTTCGGTTCCGCGCTTTTTCCGTCCTTCACAATGTTGAACAACACCGTGTTCAACACCTCCTTCTCCGGCCCCCCCCTCAAGAAGACATTTGAAGGTTGGGCGATCCTGCCCTCGGCGAAACCGCTGAGGCGTTGATGTGTCGATAAGTTTCCTTTGCCCACTCGGGGGCATCCCGCAATCCTCCCGGCTGCAATGGCCGGCATGATCAGCGATGAACTCAAGGAACAGATTCGTGCGGCCAACCCCATCGTCGAGGTTATCAGTTCCTACCTCGGTCCGCTGAAGAAAGCCGGCGGCAGCCATGTCGCACTCTGCCCCTTCCATAGCGAAAAGACCCCGAGCTTTCACGTCAATGCCGCGCGGCAGAGCTTTCATTGCTTCGGCTGTAACGAAGGCGGGGATGTGTTCACCTTTGTCAGCCTCTACGAAAGCCTCAGTTTCGTAGAAACCCTGCGCCGACTTGCCGAACGCGCCAACATTCCTGTCTCTTTCGACAACGATCCGCAGGCGTCCGAGAAACGCCAGCTGAAAGACAAGTTGCTCGAAATCCACGAGAAGATCACCCAACGCTGGCAGGCCGCCTTGCAGAACGATGCCGCCGGTCAGGTCGCGCGCGATTACCTCGAACGGCGAGGCGTTTCCGCTGAGGCGGTCGAACGATTTCGCCTGGGATTCGCCCCCAACGATTGGGAAGACACGGTAAACTGGGCCCGCAGCCACCAATTCGATCTCGATCTCGTTGCCCGCAGCGGACTCATTATCAAGCGCGAACAGAAAGAAGGTTATTACGACCGTTTCCGGGGCCGTCTGATCTTTCCGATCGCCGACGAACAAGGCCGCATTATCGGCTTCAGCGCCCGCATCCTCAACGACGAGGAAAAGACCGCCAAGTACGTCAACTCACCCGAGACACCACTCTTCACCAAGGGCCGGATCATTTACGGATTGGACAAGGCACGACGGCCGATCGCCCAGGCCGGTTGCGCCATCATCTGTGAAGGCCAACTCGACCTTATCCGCTGCCATGTCTCCGGCATCGAGAACGTCGTCGCCCCCCAAGGAACCGCCCTCACGCCCGACCACGGCCGCATCATCAAGCGCTACGCCAACGAGGTTGTCCTCTGTTTTGACTCCGACAGCGCCGGACAAAAAGCAGCTACCCGATCACTGGAGATCCTGGCACCCGCAGAACTTTCCATTCGCGTTC
>JBMYQZ010000851.1:0-2283 GCA_049601855.1 Limisphaerales bacterium
TCGGTGACGATGACGCGAGAGCCGAAGCCCTTGAGGGACTGAGCGCAGCCTTTGCCAACATCACCGTACCCGACGACCACGGAAACTTTGCCGGCGATCATCACGTCGGTTGCCCGCTTGATGCCGTCCGCGAGAGATTCACGGCAACCGTAGAGGTTATCGAACTTGGACTTCGTAACGGAGTCATTGACGTTGACGCACGGAATCAGCAGGGAGTTGTCTTCCTCCATTTTGTAGAGACGGTGCACACCGGTGGTCGTCTCTTCGGAAACGCCCTTCCAGTCTTTCACGACATCGTGCCAACGCGTGGGGTTTTCCTTGTGGACGTTCTTCAGGAGTTCCTTGATGACACCTTCTTCTTCGCTCTCGGACGGGGTGTTGACCCAGTCGGAACCATTCTCAAGCTCGTAACCCTTGTGGATCAGGAGCGTGGCGTCACCGCCGTCGTCCACAATCAGTTCGGGGCCTTTGCCACCGGGGAAACTGAGCGCCTGGTAAGTGCACCACCAGTATTCCTCCAGCGTTTCGCCCTTCCAGGCAAACACCGGATAGCCAGCCTTCGCGATCGCGGCCGCGGCATGGTCCTGGGTGGAGAAGATGTTGCAACTGGCCCAACGGACATCGGCGCCAAGTTCACCGAGGGTCTCGATGAGGGCGGCGGTCTGGATGGTCATGTGCAGCGAGCCGGTGATGCGGACGCCGTCGAGGGGCTTGTCCTTACCGTATTTCTCGCGCGTAGCCATCAGGCCAGGCATTTCGTGCTGGGCGACATCAAGTTCTTTGCGGCCCCAATCGGCGAGGCTGATGTCCTTAACTTTGTAATCAGGATCTGACATGTATCTTTATTCTTCTTTAATGGAGATTACTTGGCGGCTTTCTGGAGCGCCGCGGCCTTGTCGGTCTTTTCCCAGGTGATGTCCTTGTCGTTCTTGCCGAAGTGACCGTAGTTGGTCGTCTTCGAGTAGATGGGACGGAGGAGCTTGAGTTGGGATACGATTTCGGCGGGACGAAAGCTGAAGACCTTGAGAACGGCCTTGAGGATCTTAGTGTCAGCAATCGCGCCGGTTCCAAAGGTGTCGATATGAACACTGGTCGGCTTCGGGTGCCCGATGGCGTACGCGAACTGGACTTCACACTTCTCCGCGAGGCCAGCAGCCACCACGTTCTTGGCCACCCAACGGCCCATGTAGGCAGCGCTGCGATCCACCTTCGACGGATCCTTGCCGGAGAAGGCGCCACCACCGTGACGCCCCATGCCTCCGTAGGTGTCGACGATGATCTTACGACCAGTGAGACCGCTGTCGCCTTGGGGGCCGCCAACAACAAAGTTACCCGTGGGGTTGATCAGGAATTCGGTCTTCGCATCCAGCATCTTCTTCGGAAGAACCTTCTTGATGACTTCCTCGATACAGAATTTCTCGATCGTCTTGTGAGCCACGCCGGCAGCGTGCTGGGTGGAGATCACAACGTTGACAATGCGGGTCGGTTTGCCGTCGACGTATTGGACAGAAACCTGGCTCTTCGCATCCGGGCGAAGCCACGGGGCGAGTTTGCCGGCCTTGCGAATCTTGGTAAGCGCACGTCCTAGACGGTGGGCGAACATGATCGGCGCAGGCATCAGCTCACGAGTCTCGTTGCTAGCGTAACCGAACATGATGCCTTGGTCGCCGGCACCCTGCTCCGAAGTCTTCTTGCCCTTGGCCTTCTTGGCATCAACACCTTGGGCGATGTCAGCACTTTGGGTGGTGAGGAGGTTCTGGACGAAAATCTTGTCGGCGTGGAAGACGTCGTCATCGTTCGTGTAGCCGATTCCACGCACAGCGTCGCGGATCACCTTCTCGACATTGATCACCTCGCCAATCGACTTCTGGCCGATCTTCGGGATGGTGATTTCACCGCCGACGAGGGCCACGTTGCTTTTGACGAACGTCTCGCAAGCCACGCGGCTCTTAGTGTCGATCTTCAGACATGCGTCGAGCACGGCGTCCGAAATGGTGTCACTGACTTTGTCCGGATGGCCTTCGCCAACCGATTCCGATGAGAAGATGTAGCTATCGCTCATGAATGATTTTGTTGATTTGCGGGCTGGGAGTTCGCCGAACAAGGCCGGCAAAAGTAGAGTCATGAACGGATAAGTCAATTTCAGTTTACCGCTAAACTATAGAAAAATGACCGAGGAAACGGGTTTTTCGTGTCAACGAACCCTCAGCGCGGCAGCATGCCGCCGATGTCGATTCAGGTCATCGGATTGAACCCCGCCGTCGATGTCGAATGGCGGGTCGA
>JBMYQZ010000852.1:0-2276 GCA_049601855.1 Limisphaerales bacterium
AGCGCAGGACTTCGATCAAGGACAGCCTGTCCGCGGCTGATAAGAGCGAATTGCCCTGGGCGAGCACGAGGAAGGTCAAGAGAATCGGCCGGGTCATGTAATAAAGACAGCGTCGGTGATGATCGGTTCAATCCGCCGGAAGCCGAGCAATGCATTTTTGCTGGATCGAATTTCAGAACCCGCAAAGAGTCGTTGGATGAAATTCAACGGAATCCCATTGCGCGTCACGGTGATCGTCGCACTGTCGGTTCTGACGCTGTCATTGACCGCGGCTGACGATAAGGCATTCGCGGCGCGGCAGGCGGAGGTGAAGAAGTCCTTCAAGCAGGAGGTCGGACCTTTCGTGGAGAAGTATTGCGCTTCCTGCCACGGGAAGAAGCGTCGGAAGGCCAACCTGAATTTTGTGTCGGCACAGGCTGATCCCGGCAGCGCGAAGTATCGCAGACATTGGAAGCGGGCGCTGGCCAGCGTGAGTGCACACGACATGCCGCCGGAGAGTCGGAAACAGCCGACCGAGGAGGAGCGCGCAAAGTTCAAGGAGTGGATCGGGAAGATCAAATTCCTCAGTCCGAAGGATCCCGGGCTCTTTGTGATTCGTCGACTGACCAAGGTGGAATACGGCAACACTTTGCGCGAACTCTTCGGGGTCGATCCGTCGATTGCCGACGAGTTGCCGGATGAGGTGGCCGGCGAGGGATATCTGAACTCGCTGTCGCCGCTGCAATCAGAACAGTTTCTCGGAATTGCCAACGAGGTGCTTAAGCAGATTCCGTCGACCGTGTTTGGTGAGGCGTCCGCGAAGCAGTTCGCTCGTTCGCAAGCTCGCAGAGCCTATCGACGTCCGCCAACGGAGGCAGAGGTTGAGGTCTTGCTCGAGGTGTTCAAGTTGGGCCGTGAGCACAAACTCTCCCACCAAGATTCGCTACGACTGATGCTCAAGGCGATCCTCGTGTCACCGCAGTTCCTGTTCATCACCCCAGCCAAGAACCTCGCTTCTGATCAAACCATTGTTCCGCTCGACGACTATCAACTGGCGTCGCGTCTTTCGTATCTCCTGTGGTCGACCATTCCGGACGCCGAATTGTCGGCGCTTGCGGACAAAGGCAAATTGCGTGACCCCAAGGTGTTGAAAGCGCAGGCGTTGCGACTGTTGAAAGACAAACGCTCCCGCGCATTGTTTGATGGTTTCGGCGCGCAATGGTTGGGATTGGACAAGTTGGCCAGAAAGACTTTCGACACGGCCAAGTTTCCGCAAATGACACCCGCCATGCGCGCGGCGATGTATGACGAGACGCGGCTGTTCTTCGGTAGCATCGTGCGGGACAACCGGAGCGTCGTGAGCTTCATCGACAGCGACTACACCTTTCTCAACGGGACGCTCGCCAGGATCTACGGACTGGAGAAGACCGTCACCGGCCCCAACATGCGCAAAGTGCGACTGAGCAATCCGAATCGCGGCGGGATCCTGGGAATGCCGGGTATTCTCGCCACAACCTCGTTTCCTAATCGCACCAGCCCGGTTAATCGCGGCGTCTGGGTGCTCGAACAGGTTCTCGGCGAACACATCCCGCCGGCTCCGGCGGATGTGCCGGAGTTGGAAAAACAGGATCAGAAGAAGGTTGAAAATCTGACCCTGCGTCAACGCACCGAACTGCACGTGAGCAATCCTACCTGCGCCAATTGCCACAAGGTTCTCGATCCGATCGGATTCGGACTGGAGAACTTCGACGCCATCGGACGCTGGCGAACGCAGGACGACAGCGGAGGCGCGATCGATGCCGCGGGTGAATTGCCGGGCGGGAAACGTTTCACTTCGCCCAAGGAATTGAAGGCCATCATCGCTGCTCGCAAAGATGATCTCGCCCACAATCTGACCGCAAAACTGCTGGCCTATGCCCTCGGCCGCCAACTGGAAGGCTACGACGAAATCGTGGTGGACCAGTTGATGGAAACGATAGCCAAAGACGACTACCGGATGCAGACTATGGTCACTGAAATCGTCACGAGTTATCCCTTCATGCAACGTCGGGTAAACAGATCGGAATAGTCGCATGCGAAAGAACTTCCTCATTGATCGTCGCACCTGCCTGAAGGGCGTGGGCGCCTCGCTCGCCCTGCCGCTCTTGGAATCCATGGGCTGGGCGGACAAGGCAAGACCTTCCAAGCCACCCGTCCGCCTCGGATTCATGTACATGCCCCACGGCGTGATCCTGGATCAGTTTTGGCCGGCCGATGCCGAGAGTTTTTTAGCATCGCCTCCTCCGGCCCTTGAGTCG
>JBMYQZ010000853.1:0-2275 GCA_049601855.1 Limisphaerales bacterium
CGGCGGCAAACTCGTTTGCCCCTACGCGGACGGCGGCGGACGCACCGTCACCATTCCCCTGAAGAAGGGACTCGTTGAATTCCTTTGCGCCGGATACTACGGCGGACGTGGTGCCTCCGGAATCCAGGTGAAATGGCGCCCGCCCGGAGTACGCGAAGTGGTCGCCATTCCCGCGACCGCCTCTTCCACAAGGCCTACAATCTCCTCGCCAATTACCTCACCATTACCGCCAAGGACTTCGTGGCCGCCGCCTGGGTCAACAGCGATCCCATGTCGACCAGCAAGCGCCGTCTCATCCTTGATCGATTCAGTTCCTCCGTCGAAAAGATGAGCGTCAATAATTCGCAAAGGCGATTGGGGTTTTTTCAACCTCGCGCACAATCCCCTTCGTCATGGCAGAGCCAAGTACTTCGTGGTCGCGGGCAATCTCGACAAAGACAAATTCGGTTTCGTCTCCGACCCGGCATCCGAGAACTGGACTGTTTGCGATGATCCGAATCAGGTCGCCAGTTTCATCAGCCATCCGGGACCTGGAATCGGGACGCGCCCCTCAACCGTTTCCCGCAAGTGGCACGAGGGCGACGAATTGATGCGACGTCATGCTGGCAACGGTTTCATGGGCCAGGCGATCTGGGGCAAATCCACTTCAACGTGGTTCAAGTACACCGCCCCACCGGTCCCCCAAGGTCTCCGCCTCACGTTGACCAGCGTTTCGGATCTCGAACGCGCAAGGAGTGCGAAAATCGCTTCCATCCGCATTCTCTCCGCCACCTACGGCTACGGCAGCAAACGGGTCGATGTCTCTGATCGCGTGCGGCTGCTCGTCGTGCAGTATCGCAAGCCGGTCGCAGTCAGTTCCCGGTACCTCGGCGCCGAACTCGTACGCAAACGCGGCAAACGAACAGATCTGGAAATTGTGCATTCCAAGCAAGGCAAGACCCAGGAACGCACGTGGAAAGAGGGAGAGACGGTGGATCCAGCCAAACTCTAACGTCATCGGAGGATTTGGTTGTTGTTTTGCTTATTGAGACTCAGTATCAATAAGCAAAACATGATGCGATTGGCAAAAAGTCACCAGATCCTCACAGTATTCTCCGCTTTGGCGGTGTTTTTCACCGCATGTTCTCCGCGAACGGAGCAGCATTCCCCCGCTCCTTCACCTTCCGCTTCAAGGACGGCTCTTTCCTATCCATTCCAGATCATAACCACCTGCGGCATGGTCACTGATATCGTGAAGCAGGTCGCAGGCGACAAGGCAAACGTTCAAGGTCTCATGGGTGAGGGGGTGGATCCGCACCTCTATCGCCCCACTCGCGACGACATCGAGATCCTGACGGGTGCCGATATCATTTTCTATTCGGGCCTCATGCTGGAGGGGCGGATGGGGGATACCTTCGCCAAGATGGCTCGCAGCGGAATCCAGTCCTACGCCGTCACCGAACTGCTGCAAGAGGACTACCTCATGGAGCCGGAGGAATTCGATGGCCACTGGGATCCCCACGTTTGGAACGACGTGCGCGCGTGGATCAGTGCAGTCACGGCAGTCTCCAAGGCGCTCGGTGAATTCGATCCCGCCAACGCTGCGACCTATGAGGCCAACGCGAAGTCCTATAACGAGAAGCTTGCCGAACTCGATGCCTACGCCAAAAAGTCCATCGCCTCCATTCCCGAGAAACAACGTGTGCTCATCACCGCCCACGATGCCTTCGGTTACTTCGCCCGCGCCTACGGCATCAAGGTCATGGCCGCCCAAGGCGTCACCACCATTTCGGAAGCCGCCATCTCGGACATCAACAAGCTGGTGAACTACATTGTTGAGCACGACGTGAAGGCCATCTTCGTCGAGAACATCGTGTCGGACCGCAACCTGAAGGCGGTGATCGAAGGCGTGCAGGCAAAGGGCAAGGACATCGAAATCGGCGGCACGCTTTATAGTGATGCCATGGGCAAGCCCGACACTTATGAGGGATCCTACATTGGAATGGTCGACCGCAACGTCACCCTCATCACCCGCAAACTCGGTGGCACCGCACCGGAAAACGGGATGAGCGGGAAGCTGACTTGGGCGGACTGACTCGGCCCCGTCCATGAGTGACGCACCTCCTCTCGATGTCAACGACCTGACCGTCGCCTACGGTCAGAAGCCCGTCGTGTGGGAAGCCAGCGTTCAGTTTCCCTCGCAATGTCTGGCTGCGATTGTCGGCCCTAATGGCGCCGGCAAGAGTTCCTTCCTGAAGGCCATCCTTGAATTGATCCCCCGCACCTCCGGGCGCAT
>JBMYQZ010000854.1:0-2259 GCA_049601855.1 Limisphaerales bacterium
CAGATCCGAAAAACAGCGGGCCCTGCAAATGATAGACCCTGGTGCCATCGGGCTGGGTGGTGATTTTGGCGTGGATGCGCTGGGCATTGTTCCAGGCATACAGCAGCGCCGACACGATCACGCCGACCACAACCGCAATCGCCAGATCATAGGCAACGGTGACGCCCGTGACCAAAAGCATCACCATTGTGTCGTTCAGGGGAATGCGTTTCAGGATTACCAGGCTGCGCCAGGCAAAGGTGCCGATCACCACCATGAACATCACGCCGACCAAGGCGGCCATGGGAATCATCAGGATGAACGGCTGCAGGACCACAACGAACAACAAAAGCGCCAACGCCGCCATGACCCCCGACAGGCGACCACGTCCACCGGAATTCACGTTGATCAGGGATTGGCCGATCATCGCGCAACCGCCCATGCCGCCGAACAAGCCACAGGCGATATTCGCCACACCCTGCCCCACGCACTCGCGATTGCCGCGACCACGCGTGCCCGTGATTTCGTCGATCAAGGTCAACGTCATCAAGGATTCGATCAAACCCACGCCGGCCAGGACGAGGGCAAAGGGAAAGATGATCATGAGCGTCTCCAGGTTGAACGGCGGGAGGGCAAAGGCCTTTTGCAGGAACACCAAGGTAGGCAATCCAGACGCGGGCACTTGGGAAACCGTTGCGGCCGCAGCCTTGATTTCCTCCGGAGTGAGTTGCAGGGAATCATCGGCCATCGGACGACTCCCAGCCGTCAGTTCCATCCCCACAGAATCGGCTCCCTTCCGAAGTTCCGCGACCTCGGGAGCAACTTTCGCCTGGCGAGCCTTGGCCACTTCCTGCGCCTTCAAGTTGGACATCAGCATGTCTTCCACCGTAAGCACGCCATTTTTTGACCCCGCCACCTGCAGTTGATCGAAGGAGGCCCGATTGAGCCCCCAGCTTAGCCCGGTCACGACGAGAATGGCCGCGAGGGAACTGGGGACGGCTTTGGTCAGCTTGGGCAGGAAAGCGATGATCGCCATGGTCAAACCGATCAATCCCAGCATCACGAACAAGGGTGCCCCGGTGATCGAGACCATGGATCCATCGTCGCCAAAGGTTCGAAAACTCCCGAACTGCGACATGAGAATCACGATGGCCAGTCCATTGACAAAGCCCAGCATGACCGAGTGCGGCACCAGGCGAATCAATTTGCCGAGCCGACACAAGCCAACCGCGATTTGAAACACGCCGCAAAGCATCACCGCCGGAATCAGATAGCCAATGCCGTGCATTGCCACCAGGCCGACGATCACCACCGCCATGGCGCCGGTGGCACCGGAGATCATTCCCGGTCGACCACCGATCAAGGCGGTCACGAGACCAATGATGACCGCGGAGTAGAGTCCGACATGAGGCGGAACGCCGGCGACAAAAGCAAAGGCAATGGCTTCCGGCACGAGCGCCAAGGCGACTGTAATTCCTGAAAGAATATCGTTTTTGGACGAAGCAGCGCGCTTCGCAAACATGTTCAGCATAGATTTTTTGGGGGATCGGAGTGGCTGAGGGTTGTTCGCCTGAATCCGATTGATGTCCGACGCGAAGATTTCGCGGGAGCGCGGACCCTAAAGATCACGCGTCACGGGGTCAACCATTTGCATCCATTCAGCGCAATACCCGTTGCCTCATAAACAAAGACGCCCGAGAGACCTTTCCCAAGAACATCCTCATTACGAAGGATATCTCGGCCAATCTCTGGCCCGTGGAGGCCGACGCCACGCAGTTGCACCAGGTGCTGCTCAATCTCGCCATCAACGCCCGGGATGCGATGCCCGACGGCGGCACCCTCACCTTTGCCGCCGAAAACGTCACTCTGACCGAACCCAGAACCTTCCTGGGCGAGAGTATTGATCCGGGCCGGTACATCCGGCTGCTGACGACGGATACCGGCACGGGAATCCCCGCGGATAGAATCGGTCGGATTTTCGAACCGTTTTTCACCAGCAAGACCCAGGGACAGGGAACCGGCCTCGGGCTGCCTACGTCCCTCGGGATCGTCCGCAGTCATCACGGTCTCATCGAAGTGTCGTCAAAACCGGGCGCCGGCACCGTTTTCACCGTCCTGCTCCCGGCCGCCGAAACCAACGAAGCGGACTCCGCCCCGGCTCCAGCCAGCCCCCCCGCGGCAACAATGAAACGATCCTGCTGGTCGACGATGAAGCCCCGCTCCTCTTGGTCACCAGCAAGATCCTCAAGCCGTACGGATATCAGGTCATCGAGGCGACCA
>JBMYQZ010000855.1:0-2249 GCA_049601855.1 Limisphaerales bacterium
GTCAGCGTTGGGTTTGGCCTGACGATTTGTCATCGATGAAGACCCGTGGATGTCCGAAATGACGGGTGCAGAAGCAGCGGAAGAACTGAAGAAACTGCGTCCTTCGCCGCGCGTGGTGGTCGTCACGGGGCACGATGATCGAGAGTTTCAACTGCGAGCGACCGAGGCGGGCGCGGACGCGTTTCTACTGAAGGATGAGTTCCTGGCGCGGTTGGATCCATTGATCGACCGATTGTTTTTCGCCCAAAGTTCGGGAGGTCGCGAAACGCTTTCCGAGAGTCTCGGGCAACGCACCCGCAAATTGAATCGTGATGCAACGGTTGTCTTGATCGACGACGATTTTGTGACGCAGGAACTCGTGCAATTCCTCCTGATCGAGGCTGGCTATCGCGTGTTCAAGGCGGGCACGGGTCACGCCGGACTCCAACTGGTCCGGCAGCATCAACCGGAGCTGGTACTGCTTGATGTCGGTCTGCCCGACGTGTCGGGGATCGAGATTTGTCGCCAGATCAAGGCGGATCCGAATCTCAAGCACACGCTCGTGATGCACCTCTCCGCGACCCACACCTCGGAGCGGGACATGGAGAAAGGTCTCGAGGGCGGGGCGGACGCCTACTGCACACTGCCGTTTCAGAAAGAGCAGCTCCTGGCCCGCGTGGATTCCTTGGTGCGCATCGCGCGGCTCGAGTCGGCGATGTCCGCTCACGAGATCTTTTACGAGCACCTCTTTGACAAGTCGAATTTCGGCGTGGCATATGCCTCCACCGATGGACGCATGCTATCGATCAATGATCCTTTGCGAGAGCTGCTCGGCTTGGAGGACAACTGGCAGATCTCGGGCAAGAGTATCTTCGAGTTCGTGGGCGAGGAATACCGGGATGCGGTGCAAACGGCGATCGAGCAGATGCGGGGGGAGAAGCTCGTCGTGCATCGCGGTGAATATCGCTTTCAACAGGCCAATGGGGCGCTTATCTGGGTGCGCTTGACGATCTTTCCACAGCGTGATGGCACCGGGAAGGTATCGAACCTCATCATTCTGTTTGAGGATATCACGCCGCAGAAGAACGCGACGGCCATCCAGGAGGCGATGTTGGAATCCGTTCCCGCGAGCATCGCGTTGTTGGATGCGAAAGGGAAAATCGTCGCGACCAACAAGTCATGGGACGAACACGTGGCGACCTTGGGACTGAATTCGAGTTCCTTGGCGCCCAGTGGTAATTTTCTTGGCTACTGCGGTCTGCTGGAGGAATCGCAAGGTGCTTCGGGCTCACAGTTGGTGGCGGGATTGCGCGAGGTTCTGGCCAATCGTTCGAAACATTTTGAAGCGGACTATTCGGTGGGACAGGACAAGGAACAGAAGTGGTTCCGCATCACCGCCAACCCGATGGGCGAATCCCGTTCTGAAGGTGGGCTGGTGATGCACATGGACATCACTGAGAAACACAAGCTGGAGCACCAATTGCGTCAATCGCAGAAGATGGACGCCCTCGGTCAACTGGCCGGTGGGGTGGCCCATGATTTCAGCAACCTGCTGATGGTTGTGGGCTGCAATGCTGATATTCTTGCCCGCCCACGCGTTCAGCCGGAGATCCGGGACAACTGCGTGCGCGATATTCAGTCCGCCGCCAAGCGTGCCAGCAACCTCACGCGCCAACTGCTGGCCTTTAGCCGGCAACAACCGATGGAACAGTGCGAGATCGATCTCGCCCAATCCGTTCGCAATCTCGTGAGCATGCTCAACCGCCTGTTCGGCGAGAACATCGAGCTTTCCTGCGTCGTGGGTGACGACCTGCCCACGATGATGGGCGATGCCGGCATGGTCGACCAGGTGTTGACCAACTTTGCGGTGAACGCTCGCGATGCCATGCCGGATGGCGGCAAGCTTACCATCGAGTTGCAGCCCGTACACCGCCAACCGCCGGACAGCCAGGACACCGCCCACACGGATCGGTGGATCGAGGTCACGGTGACGGACACCGGTTCCGGAATTCCGGCCGAGATTCGGGACAAGGTTTTCGAACCTTTCTTCACGACGAAAGACGCCAGCAAGGGAACGGGCCTTGGGCTCGCAACTGTCCACGGCATTGTCAAACAGCACAACGGCTGGATTGAACTGGAATCGGAGGCCGACGTCGGCACGAAGTTCCGGGTCTACTTTCCGGCGGTGGCCGGTTCGCAGAATGAGGTTTCCGAGCGGTTGCGCCCTCACGTCTTAAAGGGCAACGGTCAGGGTATCCTCGTCATCGAAG
>JBMYQZ010000856.1:0-2246 GCA_049601855.1 Limisphaerales bacterium
CCCAGGCGGCGGGCAATTTTCTCGTCGGACTCCGTGCCGAGAAGGGCGATTTCGTCGGCGCTCAACCGGGTCCCGCGTGGTTTGCTGGGAAGTTTGATGCGAAGCATGTTCCGCCGCGCCTTCACGGCGCCCGGCGAGCAACCCAGTCGCTCGGCAACCGCCTCGTCGCTGACGGTGCCCAGCAATTCGTCCTCCCAACGCGTCCATTTGCGGCGCGATTCGAAGGCGGGAATGCCGAGCACTTTCCGGCGATGACTGACGGCCAGGGCTTTGCAGCCCAGTTGCTTGGCAATCACCCTGTCATGATCAGTGCCAAGCAGGGCATCCTCCTCGGATGTGAAGGGCCTACTGCGTACTTGGGCCGGGGCGATGCCAAGTTTGCGCCGCCGGGCGAAGACGATGTGTTTGGGCAGACCCAGTCGGCGCGCGACTTCCACGTCGCTCGCAGACCCGAGCATCCAGTCCATCTGTGGCGTAAATTTACGACGCCGTACATTATTGGCAGTGATCTCCTCCTCCATGCCTCTGTTATTGATTTCGATTTCATATAACCGGAGGTTGGTGGAGGGTCTATTGTGGTAATCACCTACATACAATATAGCTGCCGCAATAGTTCGCTAATTACTGGGATTCTTATCAATCCGTAGCCATGGCCAATTCGGCGATGGAGACCCAAGGTTTGCCATTGATTTCCGACAAAGTTTTCAAGCGCACATTTACGGACTCAATTGACGATTTCAATTGAGAACCTGGCAACCCAAGCGAAGAAACCAACTTTGTTCAGAAACACCAAGGCGATGAGAACGGGCGCCACGAAGCGCACGCAAAACAGCCACACCTTGAAGACTTTGGCGAATTTCGAATCCGCGAATTCCGACTGCGCAATTTTCTGGTCAAGCCGCCAGCCGACAAAGAGCGAAATGAACAGGGCCCCGAGCGGCAACAGGTACTTGGCCGACACACCATCGAGGAAATCCAGGTATTTTCCAGAGTAGGTCACACCGACCCCCATCAGGAAACAGATCAATCCAAACATGATGGCCGCCAGATGTCGCGGCATCTTGAACTCATCGACAAAGTAGGCGGAGATGACTTCCAACAAGGAGATGGCCGAAGTCAGCGCCGCGGCCAGCAGGAGAACGAAGAAGGCCAGGGCGACGATCGTGCCAGCCGGTAACTGTTGGAATGCGACCGGCAAACTCACAAACACCAGGCCGGGACCGTGCCCGGGGTCGATCCCAAACGAAAAGACGATCGGGAAGATGGCAAAGCCGGCAAAAATCGCGATCCCCGTGTCGAGCGAAGTCACCCACGCTGCCGAGGAGACGACGTTGTCTTCCTTTCGCAAATAGCTTCCGTAGGTGAGCATGGCTCCCATGCCGAGACTAAGGGAAAAGAAGCACTGTCCCATCGCCGCCAGCACGGCGTCTCGATCCAATTTGCTCCAATCCGGCTGCAGCAAAAACTTCACTCCCTCTTTGGCACCCGGCTGGGTCATCGCAAAGAAGATCAGGGCCACCAGAATGAGCAGGAACAGCGGCATGAGGATTTCGCACCAACGCTGCAGCCCCGATTGGACCCCGGCGTACACAATGCCCACGACCATGAGCAGGAAGAATCCGAGATAATAGATCTGAACCTCAGGCGACGACGTCAGCACGTTGAAGGCTTGGGCCGCCAGCGCTGGATGTGCGTCGGGCGAGAAAGCGCCGCTTAGTGAACGGATAATGAATTCAATGCACCAACCCGCCACCACGCTGTAGAAGGCCAGAATCATGAACGCCGCCAAGACCCCCATGAATCCGATCAACCGCCAAGGCGAGCCCTTGCGATCGAGCACCTCAAAGGCCCCGACCGGGTCGCGCTGAGACGCCTTACCGAGCATGACCTCGCCAATCAGGACCGGCAGGCCAAGGAAAAGGATCATCAGCAAGTAGACAACGAGAAACGCACTGCCACCGTTTTCACCAACGACGTACGGAAAGCGCCAGATATTGCCTAATCCGATGGCACTGCCGGCAGCGGCAAAGATGAATCCGAGACGGCTTTTCCACTGACCACGATCATTGCTTGTCATAATGCTGCGGGTATCTGGACTCGCAGCCTAGCCGTGGACGGGAGGGAATACAATTCTCGGTCAGTCGCTGCGGCCCCCCTCCTCAATCCAGTAGAAATAATAAACCAGCTTCTTTATTCTG
This sequence comes from Limisphaerales bacterium, assembly GCA_049601855.1. Classification (GTDB taxonomy): domain Bacteria; phylum Verrucomicrobiota; class Verrucomicrobiia; order Limisphaerales; family JAYPXF01. Next base: position 2,199 of record JBMYQZ010000856.1, read on the forward strand.
GTTCTTCGACACTTTCAGTGGAATTGAGTGAAGTGGAGGAAGAGTCCA
>JBMYQZ010000857.1:0-2238 GCA_049601855.1 Limisphaerales bacterium
CGGCTTGGGATCGAAGGTGTCGACGTGACTGGGTCCGCCATCCATGAAGCAGAAGATGACGTTCTTGACCTGGGGGCGAATGACCGGGCTTTGGGCTGGGAGCAGGCCGGCCATGGCGAGCATGCCGAAGCCGGCGGAAGAACGTTGGAGAAATCCGCGCCGGGTGCAATCGGTGGTCATGCGACCAGGGCACGTTGGATGTCCACTTGGGTTCTTCACGCTCAACGATAGTAGATAAACTCTTTGGTGTTGAAAAGCGCGTGGGCGAGGGATTGCCAGGACTGCTGGGTATCCGAGGTGGGGGTCCAGCGATTCAATTCGGGATCTGTGGGATGGCGTCCCAAGGCTGCGCGAATCATGTCGCCGGTGCGGATTCTTGGATCGATGTCCTTCTCCTTCTTCAGTTGATCGGCCCAGTGTTTGGCCATGGCGTTGACGAAGGGATCATTGAGCATCGTGAGCGCTTGGGCGGGGACGTTGGTGACGTCGCGCTTTCCGGTAGGAAGTTTCAAGTCGGGGAGGTTGAAAGCGACGAGGAATTCAGGCGGCTTCATGATGGACATCTCTTGGTATAGCGAACGACGGCCGTGACCATCAAGCGGGCCGGAGAAGAGGCGTTTCTTACTATCCTCGGCGCGGCGATAGGGGTTGATCGGACGGCCGTAAAGTTTCAGATCCAAGCGGCCGGACACGGCGAGCAATGAATCGCGGATGGCTTCGGCTTCGAGTCGGCGGGTGGGGTAGTGGTGCAGGAGCCGGTTGCGGGGATCGAGTTCCTTGGCGGTGGGACTGCTTTGGCCGGATTGGCGGAAAGTCTGGCTGAGGACGAGACGGCGGATGAGTTGTTTCGTGGACCAGTCGTTCTTCATGAACTCAAGTGTGAGCCAGTCGAGGAGTTCGGGGTGGGAAGGTCTGCCGCCGAGTTTGCCGAAGTCACTCGGAGTCGGGACGATGCCGGTGCCAAAGACCCAGTTCCAAACGCGGTTTACGAAGACGCGGGCGACGAGTGGATCGTTGCTCAAGTGCTTGGCGAGTTCGATGCGTCCACTGCCTTTGGATTCGAGCACGCGGTGTTGGCCTTGGAAGACCTCAAGGAAGTTGGGGCGGATGGGGGCGCCTTCCTGGTAAACGTCGCCGCGGATATTGAGCCGGTAATGCACCGGCGCCAGTTGGCGTTCGTCCATCGTGTTGATGTAGCGGGGCCACTTGACGCGCTGTTCGACCAGACGGTAACGGTCGGCGAGTTTCCTCAGTCGGGGACTCGTCTCCGGGAGCAATTTGTTCGCGTGCAGCCAGTTGAGAATCGGTACATCCAATGCGGCGGTTTCGTCCCGCGTCCAAAGATCAACCGAAGTTTTCAACCAGGTGGACAAAGTCTGCCATGCCTCGTCGACATTGGTGGGTTCGGCGGCGAGGTAGAGGTTGGTGAATTCATTCAGAGACGGTTTCGGAGAGCCTGCCGGTGTGTGCCCGATAACGCCGGTGATGCTGAACCAACTGGGTTTGTTGCGGTCTTCGTTCTTGTCACCCACACGGGTCTTGCCGTAGCGGGCGATTCCGGTGCGACCGGGGAAGTTGGCGTTCAAATTCGCGGTAGTGAATTCATTGAAGAAGCGCGTTACGCCGTGACGATAAATGCCGCCCGTCACACGCAGCCAAGTCGGGGCGGCGTTGCCGTCGAAATACTTGGGGCCTTCGGCCAGGAAGGCGTTTTGTGGAATGATGCGGTGACTGGTCCAATCACCGCCGGCGAACCGGATGCTGATGTTGCGGTGCGCAAAAGTCTTCGGATCGGGCAGACGAAGCGCGCCGGGGAGTTTCGGGGTAAGGGCGTGCGTGTGGAAGCCGGCGGGTAGAAACTCGGCGATCACGGCGTTGTTGGTGAGGCTGATCCGCGGGGTTCCATGCCGGACAAAACCGTGTTCCAATCCCTTTCCGTCCATTACCCAGCCCTTCGGAAGTCGTGGCTTCGAGAAGTCGGTCAAGGGTTTGAATACCGCATTCGCTTTCTCATTCGCAGCGTGTGTCTTTTTCCAATCGTCGATCAGGCGCGACCAGATTTGCGGAATGTCGGTGTCGTTGACCTTGCCGGCACCAGGGGGGCCGAGGGCGAGGCGGAAGCGGCCGAGGATATGACTGCTGCCAAGGCGAAATTGCAGGACGACTTTCCAGCGTCCTCCGGTTGGCAGTTCAACGGGATTCTTGAAACGGAAACTTGCCCGGCGATCTAAGTTGCCG
>JBMYQZ010000858.1:0-2235 GCA_049601855.1 Limisphaerales bacterium
GACGTAGACGAGGCCATTGGCCAAAACTGGGGCGGCCCAGCACTTGGGTCCGAGGGCCTGCATGCGGCCAGATGTGCGAAAGCCTTTCGGTGAGGCGTCGGCAATCATCAATGTGCCCATCTCGGAGATGATCACGAGTTTGCCGTCGGCGACCATGAGGCTGCCGAGTCCGACGGAGCGTTCGCTCCACACTACGCGACCGGAGCGGGCCTCAAGGCAGCGCAATTCACCCCGCGTCTTGTCGGCGTGGCCGTGGATGCCGTAGAGGTGGCCGTCGAGATAAACGCAGGAATTGAAGTGGTTGATCATGTTCTTGTTACGCCAGACGGAGCGACCGGTGGTCTGCCGGATGGCGTACATGCCACCGCCAACATTGTAGGCTGAGGAGATGAAGAGCGTGTTGCCTGAGGTGAACACCGGATCGACGGCATTCACATCGTATTGAGTGGTCCACGGAAAACTCCAAAGCGGACGCCCACTCTGGGCATCGACACCCGTGACACTGCGCGCGGTGAAGAAGGCGAGGGCCTGCTTGCCGCCAGCGGAGTAGGGCAGGGGGGTGGAGAATCCGGACTTGCCGCGGGAGCGCCAGATCACGCGGCCGTCTTTCTTGTTGAAGCAGGCGCCTCCGGCTCCGGCGTTGAGATAAAGACGTTCACCGATGATGAGCGGTGAGCCGCCGAGTCCCCAGGTTCCGATGTCGCGGCGGCCGAGGCCGAGTTCGCGGACGACGTTCTTGAACCACTTTACCGAGCCATCGGCGGCGTCGAGGGCGTGAAGTTGCCCCTGCTTGCCAAGGACGTAAACGGTGTCGGTAGCGGGATCGACGGTTGGCGTCGAGTGCGTTCCGCCGGGATAAAACTTGGCGCCCTTGTCAGCGGGATAAGTGTGCTTCCAGATTTGCTTTCCGGATCCGGCATCGAAGCAGTAGACGGTGTCTTGGTTGGCGCTGTTGCCGAGCGTGTAGACCTTGCCCTTCGCGACGCTGAACGAGGAATGTCCCATTCCCACCTTGGCGCGCCACAAGATCTCGGGCGGGTTTGTCCAAGCTGATTTCCAACCGGTTTCCTGGGAGATGCCGTTGTGATTCGGGCCGCGATAAATCGGCCAATCATCCGCCCCGACGTTAACGCTGACGACCAGGATGAGACTCAAGATGGCAAGAGATCGCATGGCGGAGGTTTTAGTGGTGAATTCCATGACAGGCAACCTCCGCTCCGGCTGTTCCGATTCAGACCGGGTGGTCAAAAAGAGCCAGAAATTTTTTCATCAAATCGACCAGTTGGATTCATGGATGTTTGTAAGTCGTTGAAATGGAGGTAGTTAAGAGGATGCTAGAAAGTTCTGGCACGCCGGTTGCTTAAGGAGGCCTGAGCCGCGAATTCCCGCGAATTCCGGCTCCAGCGCGTTAACTGATCGATAACTTACAACTACTGAAATGAAAAAAGTCGAAGCAATCATCAAGCCCTTCAAACTGGAGGAGGTCAAAGATGCCCTCCATGAAGTCGGCATCGAAGGAATGACCGTTTCCGAGGTCAAAGGGTTTGGCCGCCAGAAGGGTCATACCGAAATCTATCGTGGCAGCGAGTACACGGTGGACTTCCTCCCCAAGATCAAGATCGAGATCGTCCTCGCGGACGACAAGGTCGAGGCCGCCTTGGGTGCCATCACCAAGGGTGCCAAGACCGGCAAGATCGGTGACGGCAAGGTGTTCGTCCTGCCGGTCGAAGAAGCCGTTCGCATCCGCACGGATGAAAAAGGAAACGAAGCCGTCTAACCCGAAACCTCACTACCCAATTTAATTCCCCTCACTGACATGAAGAAATTTTTTACCACTCTACTGACAATCGGAATGCTCTGGGGCGTTGCTGCTGACGTTTCCGCCCAAGCTCCACCGGCGGTGCCACCAGCTGCAGCCACGAACGCGGTGTCCGCTGATGGTATACCGCCCGGCGAACAGATTGCGGAGGCCCCGGCCGCGACTGTCGCCGAGCAGATCGAAGCAGCCATTGCATCTAAAGAGGCGGAAGCGGGTCCGGTCGATTCTGGAAACACCGCCTGGATGATCGTGGCCACCGTGCTTGTGTTGTTCATGACCCTGCCTGGCTTGGCCCTGTTCTACGGTGGCTTGGTGCGACAGAAGAACGTGCTCTCCATATTGATGCAGTGTTTCGCCATGGCCGGCATCATGACCCTCCTGTGGGTGATCTACGGTTACAGCCTGGCCTTCACCAT
>JBMYQZ010000859.1:0-2231 GCA_049601855.1 Limisphaerales bacterium
AACGTCTCGGGTTCAACAGCACTTCCATGAACGAACGCGTGTAGAACAATTCCACGAAATCTCGGTAGAACTCCAATGTGCCACGCAGCTTCTTTTCGTATTGCGCCAGCGCGGATCGATCGGACTTGGCGCGAAGAATGGCCTCCGCCGCCCGCTTTCCCGAAGTCATCGCGATAAAGACTCCTGATGAGAAGATCGGATCCAGAAAACCCGCCGCATCGCCGACGCGCAACAAACGTTTCCCGGTCAACTCGCGATTCAGATACGAGTAGTCGGTGATCGTCTTTGGCGGCATCACTTGGCGGGCATCGACCAAGCGCTCCCGCATGGCCGGACTTACTTCCAGAGCCTGCTGCAGATACTCACTCGGCTCGAGACTTCGCTCGGCGAATTCCTTTCGATCGCAAACCACCCCGACACTCGTCTTAGTCGGACCAACCGGAATGATCCAAAACCATCGACTGGATCCGCGCGCCAGAATGATGTCACCAAACACATCACCCTCCAGCAGCTTCACCCCCTCATAGTGGCTGAAAACGGAAAGCTTCTTCAGTCCGGGATGAAACTCGCGCAACTTGGACAGGTTCCCGGTGACGTTCGCCTGCCCGGAGGCATCCACCAGGTAATCGGCCGTCAGTGTTTCATTCCCGATGGTGACCGACACCCCGTCGTAGTCGTCCCGAAAAGCATTCACCGCCACCCCATGTCGCACATCCGCCCCCAACTCTTCAGCCCGCTTGAGCATCACCTCGTCAAACGTCGACCGCTCCACCTGCATCGCGGTTGCCTGTCGATTGAAATGGCCATCTCCGAAGACCACGCGAATTGATTTTTCCCCGCTCGCCAACGTGAAGTGCGCCGCCTTCTTCACCGGATAATTGAAAGGCTTCAACGCTTCTGTCACCCCAAGCTCATCAAACAAGGGCTGGTTGTGAGGCAGCAGAGATTCCCCGATTCGAAAGCGCGGAAACTTCTCTTTCTCCACCACCAATACTCGTTGCCCAGCCTTGGCCAAGAGGTTTGCGGTGGTTGCCCCAGCCGGCCCGCCCCCGATGATGATGGTGTCGTAGTCGCTCACTCGCGCGCCTTCGAGTCCATGCAGATCGTCACCGGTCCATCGTTCACCAATTCGACGTCCATCATCGCGCCGAACCTGCCGGTCTCAACTTCCTTCCCCAGCTCCTGTTCCATCGCTTTCACAAAAAACTCGTATAACGGTTCTGAAACCTCCGGCTTGGCGGAACGAGTGAACGACGGTCGGTTCCCTTTCTTCGTGCTCGCATGCAAAGTGAATTGGCTCACGGCGAGAATGCCTCCACCGACATCCACCACCGAACGATTCATCAGGCCGTCATCGTCCTCAAAGATCCGCTGTTTGACAATCTTGGCCGCAAGCCAGTTCGCATCGTCCTCGCCATCCACCTCCTCAATGCCCACAAGCACCAGGAGCCCGTGTGCGATCTCACCGGCCACCTCGCCGGCAACCGTCACCTTGGCCCGCGAAACTCTTTGCACTACCACTCGCATTGCGGCCGCTCCACTACCACGCCCGACGTATCACCGTCAGCAACGAATCCTTTCCCGCCGCATCCTGTCCCAATTCCCAGACCATCACCCCAGCCAATTGCTCTCGCTTGGCATACTCAACCTTGCGACGAACCGCCGCCGCGTCATCGAAGGCGTAACCCGCGCGATCGCCCTTCAATTCCGCATAGGTCTTGGCGGCTCCATTCTTGTCGCGCCCATAAAAAGGAATCCCCAGCACGATCTTCTTTCGCGAGCAACCAAACCCGGCCAAACGATCAACATCCGCCGTGGCCTTCGCAAAAGTCGCCTGCGGATACGGATGGTCATAAGCCATCAAATGCACGCGATCCACCGCCGCATAAACATCCTTGCCCAAATTCAGCCAGCCAGCCTGCGCCACCGTCACCATGCCACCCCGGCGTGCCAGAGCTTGCTTCGTCTCCCGGATCAACGCCGCATACTTCGCGATCTGAGCCGCACCCTTGGGATGTTCCCAATCGTAGTCAATTCCGTCCAGGCGATGCTGGCGACACAGTCCCACCAGCCGATCAATGAGGACCTTCCGGGTAGCCATCGTTTCCGAAACCTTCGCAAATCCCGCCGAACGTTCCCATCCGCCTACCGTCAATAGGACGCGCCCACGAAAAGATTGCCTGAGTCCTTTCACCTTCGCCTGATGGCCCGCGGCCAACGGGCCTTCCTTG
>JBMYQZ010000860.1:0-2229 GCA_049601855.1 Limisphaerales bacterium
TGTAGTTGGCGTCACCCGCGGGAATCATGACGCCGGCCAGGGCCCCGAACAGCGGAGGCAGTTGAACGGCCGTGAATCCCTGGGTCGGCGGCTTCTCGGAGAAGTAGATCCCGACGGTAGACACTTCGCTTTCTTGTTTGCCCGACGGATGAAAGTGAGTGGAGAGAACAAGATCAGCCCCTTTCGGCAGGCGATAAGCCAGTCCTTTAGGCAGGAGTTGGGGCGTGCCACCGACCGCCCAACCGCCCAAAGCGTTACCTCGAAATTCCTTCCCCAGGCGACGGAAGCCCTCGTTCTTATCGGCAGCGTCCTGCTTCCGCGCGTTGCCGGTGAGGTCGTAATAATAGAGACAGTGGTGAACGACCGAACGCGCTCCGGGACGGAACTCAATGGCGCGCACCCATTTGTCCTCCTTCAGGTCGAGCGGGATGACAAACTGGCGATAGATATCCGGCCCCTCGGCGTAGAGCGTGTAGGGAGCCTTCATCTTCACGACCAAGTCCGGTTCGCCCAGTTGCCAGCCATCCGCGAAACTCGGGAGCTTCGGCTGTTTGCTCCGGTCACCTTCCGGCATACCACCGGCCACCCAGGTCTCGATCGTGGAGATCTCTTTGTCAGTAAGGGTGCGATCGCCGGCAAAGTGGTAATCCTTCGACTCGACATGCCACGGCGGCATGAAGCCTTTGCGAACAACCTTCGCGATCAGCTTCCCGCGCTTCTGCACATCTCGAAAGTTGAGGAATTCAAACGGCGCGGCCTCGCCCGTCCGATGGCAGGAGGTGCACTTGTGGTAGACAATCGGCGCAACGTCCTCGTTAAAAGTGGGCGTGGTCGCAGCGTTCGCGAACTGAACTGCTGCGAAGAGGAGGAGGATCGAAGATACCTTCATTTGTTTGGGAGTGGAGGAATGAAACATCCGATGGCTTCGGTCCGAGTTTTCGGGACCGGTTTTCCAGAAATTAACGCATCCAAGGCATTGCGCAAATCGCGCACGGTGGCTTGCCGGCGACGCTTCCCGTAGTCGGCGTAGAGATTGTCCACCCGACCGCGGTATTCGATGCTGCCCTTCCGGCCGATGACGACCGCTTCCGGGGTGACGGTAGCTCCAGTCGCTTTCACGAGCCGATGGCGCGCATCATGAATCGCCGCGAATTCCTTCAGCCCGAACTCTTTGCGATGCTTGAGCAATTCACTTTTCCCGGCATCCGGATCAACGTAAACCAACGTGATCCCGATCTTCTTCGCAGCATACTCGATCTGCAACCGGCGATACTCCGGACAGTAACCGTTCGAGATGGGACAATCATGTGTCACGAAGAGAAGCACAGAAGCTTTATTCTTCCCCACCGACAACGGAGTCAGCGTCTTGCCATCCAAACCCACCGCCTCGATCTCACCAGCGCGAACACCGGAGGCAATCAACAGGAGAATGGCAAAAATGACGGAGCGCATGACTGTTACTTCTTCTTTCTCTGCTTCGCTCTCGGTTGCTTCGGCTTCGACACCGCCTTCATCAGTTTCTCCGAGGCCTCGCCTTCCAGATAACCGATACTGACGAGAAACGCGTCAGTCTTCCGCAAGGTGTCCAAAAAGATCTCCGTGCCACCCTTCCGCTCATTGAAGAAGCCATGAGGCTGTCCCTCATAGAGATGGAGTTCACTCTTCAGCCCGGCCTTCTCCATGTCCGCCTTGAATTTCTTCCCCGTCGCGACCGGGATCAGTGAGTCCTTCGTGCCGAGGAAGACAATTGCCGGCGGATCATCCCTGGTGATGTTGTGCGCCGGGGATATCTCCTTCCAGTAATCCTTCACCCGATCGTGACCGTATCCGCCCGGTCCATTGTCATAAACCGGGTTGAAAAGCGCCAGAGCGTTGGCCTTGGATGAGGTCCACTTGTCTTTGTCCGCCTCGTCATCAAGCCAATCGAGCATTCCCGTCGCAGCCGCCACATGGCCACCGGCCGAACCACCGCCGGCCGCGATGCGCTTGGGATCAATGCCCAGACGCTTGGCGTTCGACCGGATGTAACGCACGGCTGACTTGCCGTCCTTCACACAAGCGCTGGGCGGCGTCTTCTGCCGCGACTTCACCCGGTAGTCGGCAACCATGGCCACCATTCCGCGAGAAGCGAGGTAGCGACTGTGCTGTTCGAACTGAGTTGGCGTGCCCCCGCTCCAGCCGCCGCCAAAAAAGAACACGATTGCCGGCCGCTGATCGGTAGTGGCGTGT
>JBMYQZ010000861.1:0-2226 GCA_049601855.1 Limisphaerales bacterium
CGATCCGTCCAGCATCCGGATTCCCTGTCTCTTTGCTCGCCACCTCGAGAGCGTCCATCGGGATCGCGTTCAACAGGTTGAATCCATGCTCCTGCGACAGCTTGACGTAGGGTTTGAGCTTTGATGCGTGCAGGATGCGATTGCAATTCCAGAGGGCGACCTTGGTGTCGGTGAGGATCTCCGCAATGAACCGGGCACTCGTCTGAATGCACATCTGCAGGTGCGGCAGGTCGTTCCGGTCTTCCTGGTCGAAATGTCGGAGGGCATGCAGTTTTACCAACAACAGGGAGACTGGGGTCAGGACCTGGAACTTGTTTTCCGTCTTCTCAATCTGTGCGCTCGTTGCAACTGTATCCGGATCGGCATGGTCCAATCCCGGTACGGTATGCAGCACCTCGATCGAGGACTTCGTATCGCCGATCTTGATCGCCAAAGCCCCGACCAAAACGGTCATGTCATACTTGTGCGGCCAATAAGGTGGCACATTGAGACTCTTCGCCAGCGACGTAACCCCTTCCCGATCACCCCAAAAAATCGATATCCCGGCTGTGCACTGGCTCGTTGCCCGAGCATCCGTAACGTTGTTCCCACCAAGCGACTGCCTGTCCGCCAATCAGCACACAATTCTCCGGCAACAGCTTGAGAATCATAGAGAAGTCAGACGGACGCAGTTTCGCGTCATCGTCAGGAACTGGAAGAGGAGTCTTAGGTATCCTCGTTCAACGGGGTCTTCATTCGAGCGATATTCAACGGTGCCTTGACGAGCCTGTCGCCTGCCAACTCGGCCAGCCTAAGCGGTGAGCGACCTTTGTCTTCCGCCCGCCACCGAGCCTTTCGCTCAGCGATTTCGCGAGGACTCTTGATGTTGGATTCTTCGTCCATTTCCAGTCTTGGTGATACTACGCCACAAGGTTGCCGTTCGCATCCGGAAAACTATTTCAAGTGCTTGCGGAAAAACTCAGCCGTCATCTTGATCCGCTTGGCATCGTAGAACTGCGGTCCACCGTGTCCGCCTCCCGGGATGAATTCGAAATGCACGGGTAGCTTCTTTTCACGGTATTGGAGGTAGAGCTCGATGGATTGGTTGACCGGCATCTGATGATCTTGCACCCCGTGTATGAGGAGCAGGGGAGGATCGTTGGCATCCACGTGAAAGACCGGGCTGGCGAGCTTGGCGAGGGTCGGTTTGTCGTTTGGCTCACCGCCCAGCAGTAGCTTGAGGGCGGGGACGCGTACGCTCAGTCCATGCGGCGTGGATTGATGGAGAATCGTCATGAGATTCGCAGCGCCGTAAAAGGATAGGATGGCGGCTACGTCGCTCGATTGATCCCGGTGCTCGCCAATCTTGCCCTCGAGTTGGCGATGGCCGTTGCTGGTGCCGACCAGATTCACCAAATGTCCGCCCGCCGAGGCGCCCGCGATGCCGATCTTCTTCGCGTTGAAACCGTATTTCGTGGAATTGCCGCGCAGCCAGCGAATCGCCGCCTTGATGTCGTGCACATTTGCTGGGAACGGGGCGACCGGGGTGAGTCGATAATCGACGCTCGCGACGGCGAAACCTTGGGGCACGAGGTCTTTGAGCGGCATGCGGGATTTGGAACCGGCGCGCCAGGCCCCTCCGTGCACCCAGACAACGAGAGGTGGGTTTTGGGTCTTGGGCAGGTAGAGATCGAGCTTGAGTTCGTGACTATCGATTTCAGCGAATTTCAAGTTCTTGAGGACCTTGGTCTGTGCCAGTAGCGACGGCAAAATCAGGAGAAGTGCCCCGAAAATGATGTTTTTCATACGCGAAACGCTAACAGAGGCCTCTTCTCCTCACCAGCAATGAGGAAGTCCCCTAAACCCGTTTTCTTACACCCTAGGGGCCGGCCCCTAGGAACCATGGGGAACCCAGCCCGATTGTTGGTTCCTGTCGCCAAGGTATTTTGTTCGTAGCCATTAACACCGCTACATGAACACAGCGAACAACAATAACGGACCTCGCAAGATCGACGTGACCTTCCATTCCCAAGCCGAACAGGAATGCGAAATCCGCTCCCTCGAAGATGCCTCGCAATCCTCCAATTTCGCCGGTTTCAGTCGCTTTGAACGGCTCGTGCTGATTTTGCTGCTGACCGGGCTGGTCATCGCCACCGGCCGCAACACCGCCAAGGGCGCGACTGCCAATTCACTCGATATGCGGCTGCTGGTCATCGCCGCACAAACCAATGACTTTCCCTTGGCGAC
>JBMYQZ010000862.1:0-2219 GCA_049601855.1 Limisphaerales bacterium
TGTTTCCTTACGGTAGTCTCCCTGTTTTGTGGCCTGCGGCTGACAGCAGCCGATGTCCCGCACACAACCATTGATCCGTCCTTCTATCACTTGGGAGACAGTGTGGTTCCCCAGTGGTCCGAAGCACCAGCCGATCCGTCCGGTTTCAAACTTGAGATCCGCTTTGAGAGCAAGGCAAACGCTGCCGATAAGACGCTTGGTCTCACCCATCGCGACGTCGATGACCAGCGATGGAATATCACTTTGAACGGCAAATCCCTGGGACAACTCCAGAAGGTCAAACCACGTCGCGATTGTTACTACCTCGTGCCAGCCGGAGTATTGAAGAACGGCGAAAACGTCCTGCGCATCGAAGCGCGACGTTCGCAGGACGACATCACGGTGGGCGGAGCGATCCTCTACGACGGCACATTGCGCGACTTATTGAACCTGCAGCCGGTCACGTTCGAGGTGTTCGACCAATATTCCAAGAAACACATCCCCGCGAAGATCACGATCGCCAATGCGAACGACGAGCTGGTTGATGTCCACTATGCCGAATCGCCAAAGACAGCCGTGCGGCGCGGCATCGTTTATACGCTCGGTGACGGAGCGCGTCTGGAAGTGCCACCAGGTCGCTACCACTTCTTCGCCACCCGCGGGACCGAATGGAGTCTCGACAAGAAGACCGTCGAGGTTGCCGCCGGACGCGGTGCTCACGTTCAGTTCCATTTGACGCGCGAATTGGAGACGAAGGGCATAGTCGCCGCGGATACCCACATCCACACGCTCACGTTCAGCGGACATGGCGATGCCAGTACCGAGGAACGCATGGTCACACTGGCGGCCGAGGGCGTGGAACTCGCCATCGCCACCGATCACAATCATCAGACCGACTTCAAACCGTATCAGCAGAAGATGGGATTGAACGAACACTTCACCTCGGTCACAGGCAACGAGGTGACAACGAAGAACGGACACTTCAATTCATTCCCCCTGCCGCCCGGCAAAGACATTCCGCCTTACAAAGAGGACAACTGGGTGAAACTTGTCGATGGCATCCGTGCCAAAGGTGCGAAGGTCGTGATTCTCAACCACCCGCGTTGGCCCGACATCGCACGGGGACCCTTTGGCCGCTTCGGCCTCAATCGGGCCTCGGGCGATCGCGCGAGTGGTGGCGCTTTCACCTTTGATGCCCTCGAACTCATCAACTCCGGTACGCTCCAACCGGACCCGCTCTTCATCTGTCGCGACTGGTTCGCCCTGCTCAATCACGGTGAACGCATCACCGCGGTCGGGTCCTCCGATTCACACACGGTCGGCAATGTCGTCGGCCAAGGGCGCACCTACGTTCCCAGCAGCACGGATGATCCGTCCAAGATCAACGTGGACGAAATGTGTGAGGCGTTTCTCCAAGGCCGCACGACCATCAGCCTAGGCATCATCCTGAACGCGACGGTCAATGGCGTCGGACTCGGTGAGCTCGTTCAAGCCGGGAACAAGGATTTGGATCTGGAGACCGACATTCGCGCCCCAAGCTGGGTAAAGCCACGCAAGCTGCTCGTATTCATCAACGGCGAGGCAGTCATGCAGAAGGAACTTCCCGCTTCCGCCAAGCTCCGGTTGCCAGCTCAAGCCGAGGACGGGTGGCTTGTCTGCGTCGTCATCGGTGACGGCGTGAAGAATCCCGCCTGGGCGATCAAAGAGAATTATACCTTCGCGGCCACCAATCCGATCTATCTCGACGTCGACGGTGACGGCCAATACACGTCTCCGCGCGACACCGCCTCGGCGCGATTGAAGGCCGCCGGCAACCAATGGCAGGCCGTTGAAAAAGCCAGCGACCCCATCGCCATGCAAATGGTTGCACTGCTGCGATTGAAAGCGACGCCAACGGAACGCCAGACGCTCGACGAACGCATTCGCGCGGCGGCGGGCAAGCGAAAGATCTTCAGCGAGTTTCTCCGCTACGCGCCGAAGCGTTGACCAGGACGACGAACTCACCCTTCAGTTTGCGTCCTGCCAGTTGCTCCGGCAGTTCCGCCGCCTTTCCGCGGATAAACTCTTCGTGCAGCTTCGTCAATTCCCGCGCGAGAACGACCTCGGAATCGGGATACAGCTCGCAAAGTTCGTTGATGAGTTTCTCAATTCGATAAGGCGATTCGTAGAACGCCCAGGTACCGGGAACTTCGGCCAAGGCCTCCAAGCGCTTGCGGCGCTGACCGGACTTGTTTGGCAGG
>JBMYQZ010000863.1:0-2216 GCA_049601855.1 Limisphaerales bacterium
GCTGCAAAAGGAAACCAGCCAGACCATCGAAGGTCTCACGACGTTCATCCGCAAGCGCCTCGATGACGACCGGGCGGACGGGTAGGTCAATCTTCTTCCCGGCGCGCGCCCAATTGATTCTGCTTGCGGAACTGTCCCGGAGTCTTCGTCAGCTTGGATTTGAACACCGCTCCCATATACTCTTGGTGTTTGAATCCGGACCGTTCGGCAATCTCCATCAATGACAGGTCGGTCTCGGCCAGCAGATGACAGGCGTGCTTGATGCGTGAATTGAGGATCTCCCCGTGAATGGTGTTGCCCAGCACCTGTCGAAAACGCCGTTGCAGGACACTGCGTGAGAGACCGGAATGGCGTACGATTTGATCCACGTTGATATCCTCGCAACCGTGTTCGCGGATCACCTTCAAGGCCTTGGCTACGTTGGTATCTTCAATGGCCAGAATGTCGGTGGAACGGCGGGTCACGACGTGCCGGGGCGCGATCAGGGTGGGGGAGGTCGGTGGGCTCGCGCCTTTCATTATACTATCAAGGACCGCGGCCGCTTCGAATCCGACAGCCCGATGATCTGGCCAAACACTGGATAAACTGGGCTGAGATACTTCGCAGAGGGGCTCATCGTTGTCCACCCCCACCACGGCAATTTCGTCTGGCACGGAGGCGTTCGTGCGACGACAGGCTTCCAGAAAGTCGCACCCGAACTGATCGCTGGAAACCATCACACCGATGGGGCGGGGTAGCTTGGCGACCCACTCGGCCAAGCGGTCTTCCCGCTTTTCCCAGGCCATGGCGTGAAGCTCCTCACGCGCTGCCTCGAAGACTTCGAGTTCACAATCCTTGGCGTCGAGAATGTCTTGGAACGCTTCTTTGCGCCGCGTCGACCAATTCTCATCCTTGATGCCGAAGAATCCGAAACGACGAAAGCCCCGCTCAAAAAGGTGTTCGGCGGCACTCTGTGCGATGGCTCGATCGTCCACGTGAACCAAGGGGAAGGGCGTGCCATCCACAATTCCGAGCACATCGATGACCGGCAGACCCGTTGCCTTGACGGCCTCGGCGATCTGCTGGTTTTGGACGCGCGCAATAATGCCGTCGCCCTTCCACTTCGCCAGCCAATGCGGGACCGATTGCTCCAAGCTTCGCGGCTCGTGAAACAGGGACCAGTTGCGCGTCTGCCGAACGAAAGCCGCGATCCCGCGGAGAATGTCGCGGCCGGACCCGAGCGAGGTCTCCACCAAGAGCGCCACATGGGGAGGTCGAATCTCGGATGTCACGTCTGACGGCACAATCTAGTTCTGGAGGAAAGCGACCGGGGCGTCAAACACGTAAGCGTCACAGATGAGGCGGCACGCGCATGCCAATTGGGCACACGATGTCTCAGTGTTCGTGCGAGGTGCGGTGTTATGTTCATGGAATCCACTGATAATATGACGATGGCGGCCTTTTTCACGTTGGCACGATCTACGCTTTGGCCGAGGCGCCAGTATTCGTTCGATTTTCGCAACCAATATCGCCTTAACTTGTTTAATCAAGGTGGTCCGGAATATCGAGCAGTCGCTGGCCGTTTCCCTTGGCGCACCACGAGTCACAACCACAAACAGCACCGGCGATTTTTCTTGCCGGGTCAGGAGCAAAAAATGATTGTTGCAAACCATTTGTCAGACGCGCGTCTGAAGCGGAATCGAACTGCGAAAGGAGACCGCATTCCGGTCACCAACACCCAATCCGGTTCGACCGGTAAACGAAAAACCAAACAAGTGTCTGAGGAAGCGAAAAAAGAATCCGACGAGCAGGAACCGACCGCCGAGGAACTGGCGAAGGAGGAGCAGGAGCATGTGTCTGTACCCCGCGACGCCAAGGCTCTTGCCAAGGCGGCGGATGCGCAATCGCGGCGCGGGCCCTATGACGGAGAGACGGCAATCCGGCTCTACCTGCGTGAAATCGGCAAGGTCGCCCTCCTGACCCCGCAGCAGGAGATCGAACTGGCTGCCCGGATCAAAGTCGGAGACAAGGAGGCCCGGGAGCACATGATCAAGGCGAACCTCCGGCTCGTCGTTAAGATCGCCCATGATTATGACTGGCTCGGCCTACCGCTGCTCGACCTGATCAACGAGGGCAACATGGGCCTGATGAAGGCCGTTGAACGATTTGACACGGCCAAGGGCGGCAAGCTTTCCACGTACGCCGCCTGGTGGATCAAGCAATCCATCAAGCGTGCG
>JBMYQZ010000864.1:0-2213 GCA_049601855.1 Limisphaerales bacterium
GCAAAGACCTGCGTCGTCGCCAGGTTCAGCGCCAGAAACAGAACTACGCCGCGAGCCAAAACTGGACGTAAGGATTTCCTCCAAATGCGACGTAACCGAACCCCCAAAAAAAACCACTCGTGCATGAGCAGTCCATAATGCCCAAGACACCCGAAAACTAAAGAATCAAACGACTCCGTGGTTCCACGGAGTTCAACGGCCTAATTTGGCAGCAAGTTATACCAATTGTCGCGCTGGCGGGGTTGATAGTCCAGGTCGCTGATGAGGCGATGCATATCCGCAACGGTCATACAGAAAGTGGTGCCGGCTTGGGAGACGACATTTTCCTCGATCATGATACTCCCGAGGTCATTGGCGCCGTATTTCAAGGCCAGCTGGCCGATCTCCAAACCCTGCGTGACCCACGAGCTCTGAATATTCTCGATGTTGTCGAGGTAGATCCGGGCCAGCGACTGCATGCGAAGGTATTCGTTGGCACCACAGGTGGGAGCCTTGAGCTTGGTACCTTCCGCCTGAAAATTCCACGCGATGAAGGCGCTGAACTTCCCGCCCGGGCGATTCGCTGGAAAGTTCTCCACCTCGCCGGCCACCAATCGAGCAATCGATTTATCCTGCTGCATTCGGACTCGCTCCAAGTGCTCGATCCGATGTTCCAATGTCTCCACGTGACCAAACATCATGGTGACGGTCGTCGCCAATCCAAGCGAATGCGCCGTATCCATCACGCCCAACCAATCGTCGGTCATGGCCTTCAGCGGAGAAATCCGGTTACGCACCTCGTCGACCAGAATTTCGCCACCACCACCGGGAATGGATCCGAGTCCAGCCTTGGCAAAGTCACGAATCACCGTCTCGACCGGCTCATTGAAGAACTCGGCAAACGCGACGAATTCACTCGGACTGAAAGCATGGATGTTAATCTGCGGCCATTTGTCCCGGATGTGCGAGAGCAGATCGAGATACCACTGTTTGGTCAGCTTCGGGTGATGCCCCCCCTGCATGAGGATCTGCGTGCCTCCGAGATCGACCGTCTCCTGGATCTTCTGATCCATCTCCTCGTGCGAGATGACGTAGGCATCTTGCGCCTTTTCACTGCGCCAGAAGTTACAGAACTTGCAATAGACGTTGCAGACGTTGGTGTAGTTGATATTGCGATCGACGATGTACGTGACGATGTCGTTACCCTGCCCCTCGTACGCTTCCTTCTTGGCCAATTGCCGGCGGCGATCCGCGAGCACACCGAGGTCTTCCAAAGGCAGTCGATACAGACGCGCTGCCTCGCCGGCATCAATGCGATGCCCGTCCCAGACTTTCTGCTGCAATTCGTCAAGTGATGCGTCGTAGATCACGTGTCGCAGAATAACAGGGAACGGAGCAATCGAACAGTGGCATCAGGCTTTTTTGCCCTGATTGTCGATATCCAGCTTCATCTGGTCGAAACAGGCCGGGCACATGCCGTGGGTCACCCGGATGTCCGGGTGCGAAAGCAGGTAGTTCTCCAATGAGAGCCATTCGTCCTCTTCATGGCGAACCTTCTTGCACCAGCTGCAAACCGGCATCAATTCCGTCAAGGCCTTCACCTGCGCGATTGCCTTCTCCATCTCGCGATAGGAAAGATCACGCTCCGCCTCCAAGCGTTTCTGCTCGGTGATATCAATGAAGAAACCCCGCGTCGAAACCACCAATTCACCTTCCATCTTGGCCGAACAATGACCCGAGACGGTGATGACTTCGCCATTCCCGCAGACGAATTCCGTTTCGAACTTCCCGACATCCTCCCCGGCCAGAATCTGCTCCAACAATCCCCCGATCACTTCATGATGATCAAGATGGACGACATCCAGAAAAGTCAGCGACTGAATTTCCTCCACAGAGTAGCCCAGCGTCTCTCGCCAAGCCCGATTCACGAACAGGAAGTGTCCATCCGGAGTCAGGCTTTGAATCAACTCGGTGGTGTTTTCAAACAGATCTCTCAACAACTCCTCCGCGGCATTCACATGCGCCGCGATGCGATCATTTTTGCCCGGCAAGAAATCGGGCGAGAAGTTGTCCGGGTTGTCGCTCAAAACGGCTGATACGCCTTGGGCCAGCGAATGATGTTCTGCTTGCGTTCATAATCGGCCCAGATCTTCCACCCCAAGGAATCCAGCAGTTCAATCTTCTGGTCGATCAACTTGCGGTCGGGTTTGGAAGCCTTCGCAATACGCGCCTGG
>JBMYQZ010000865.1:0-2203 GCA_049601855.1 Limisphaerales bacterium
ACTCAGGAGCGGTTCGACGAGCACGCGCTTCACCTTGCGCTCGGGCTGCAGGAGATAGACGAACATCTGGTCTCCACCGTAGACAATGGCCCGTTTGGGAATGAGCAGGGCGTTGGGGTGAGTTGCGATGACCAATTGCGCATCGACGTACATGCCGGGACGCAACGGCCCACGATCACGGACTCCAAGCGTGACCTTCACCGTGCCGCTGTCCTTGTCGACGATCGGCGCGATGCGTTTCACGTAACCCTCAAAGATCTGATCATGCAGGGATTTGGCGATGAGCCGGACGGGTTGATTCGTCTGCAGATTTTCAAGGTGACTCTCCGCCACGTAGACCCGTGCAACGATGGAATCAAAATCGATGATATCGAACAGGTGCTGATTCGCGTTCACATGATCGCCGAGCTTCACCATCCGCGCGGTGATCGTGCCGGAAATGGGCGCCTTGATCTCGGTGAACGCCACCTGTCGCTCGGCTTCTTCCAGACTGATCTTCAGTTGCTGCAAGGAGTGTTTCTCGTCGTCGTATTCCTTTTGCGGGACGAGCTTGTCTTTGAACATCTTCTCCGTGCGGGCGAAATTGTCGGTGGCCTGAACCAACTGGCTCTGCGTCTTTTTGTAGGAAAGCTTCTGGTCGGTGTCCTCAAGTCGCAGCAACACCTGGTCCTTCTTCACGTGATCGCCTTCCTCGACCAAGAGCTCCGCTACGAGATTGGCGGTGCGGGAGTAGACCTTTACCTCCTGCTCGGCTTCGAGATGGTTGGAAGCCTTGATTACCTCCTCGATCTTGCCGCGGGTGAGTTTGGCAACTTCGACCGGGACGCCACGTTCCTTCTTCTCCTCCTTGTCTTTCTCCTTCTTTTCCTTCTCGGCCTTTTCTTTCGCTTTGGCTGCCTGGTAACCAGTGCAGCCGGTCAGCAAGACGCAGGAAATCAGTCCGGCGAGGAAAAGAAGATTCAAATGTTGAAGACGGGACATCGTAAGGCTCATGCAACACGGAACCAGTCGCGTGGTTTCAGTGTTTTGTTCAATCCACGTCGATTGAGCCTGAAGCGCCCCCCAATTGCCAGCGGATTGTCGTGACGTTGCCGATTGGATTGCCAAGGAAAGGGGCCGGTGTCACCGTGTCGTCATGAGCCAGTCGAAACTTGCGTCACTACGAGCGGTGTTACGATCATACGGATCGTGCTTGGTGGCGTACTCGGGTGGGGTTGACTCAGCCTTGTTGGCGTTTCTGGCGCACCAGGAATTGGGAGAGAAGGCGGTGGCGGTGATCGCGGATACGCCGAGTTTGCCGCGACGCGAACTGACGGAGGCGCGTTCGTTGGCGGAGAATTTTGGGTTTCAATTGCGGGAGATTCGGACGGCGGAATTTGAGAACGACGAATATCTCTCGAATCCGGTGAACCGTTGTTACTTCTGCAAACACGAGCTGTTTTCGGATCTCAAGGAGATCGCTGAGGAAGAAGGTTTTGGGGTGATCGCTTATGGTGAGAACGCCACGGATGTGGGTGACTATCGGCCCGGGGCACAGGCGGCGGCCAAGTTTGAGGTGCGGGCGCCGTTGAAAGAGGCCGGATTGAGCAAGGACGAGATTCGCTTCATTTCGCGTGAACTGGGATTGCCGACGGCGGAGAAGGCGGAGATGCCTTGCCTGAGTTCCCGGATTCCGTACGGACAAAGTGTGTCCGAAGACAAACTGCGGATGATCGAGGAGGCGGAGTGGGTTCTGCGCGATCGTGGGTTCAAGACCGTTCGGGTTCGGCATCATGAAGGAGAAGCCGGCGCAATGGCTCGGATCGAGTTGCCGCCGGAAGACATCGAGAAGGTTGATCGGGTCACGATCTTTGCCGCGATCCGCGAGATTGGTTACGCGGAGGTTGCGATGGATCTTCAAGGATATCGTCGCGGAAGCCTGAACGAAGGTGTGGTGACCAAAGGTTAGCGGCGACGTTTGCCCCTGCGCTTTCGATTCTCGCGCGAGTTGTTTTTCTCCGATTCGGACTCGTCCTCCTCATCTTCTTCGTCGAAGTCGTCATCCGGTTCATAGTCTTCCTCAACTGGCGAGTCTGAGCTCTTGCGGAAGAGGGTCAGGCCAGCGAGAACGGTGGCGACCAAGAGCCCGAGCAGACTGATGTAAAGCGCGCCGCCAGGCGGTTCGAAACGGAATTCGACCTGGTGTTTGCCGGGATCGAGCTTG
>JBMYQZ010000866.1:0-2199 GCA_049601855.1 Limisphaerales bacterium
GGAGGTCTACACCTCCGATAACAACGGCTACTTCAGTGAAGGCACCAGCGCCACCGGTTTCCCGCGCGGCGAATGGGTCTGGACGCTCGCCTACCAGTACAACGAAAAGCCTTCCCTCCTCATCTGCCCTGAAACCAAACACCGCCGTGGGCGCGGTCCCAGGGCTCGTCAGGTCGAACACCTCGTTCATATCGACACCATGCGATCCCGGGCCACTCAGTTTGGCGGCGCACGCACGGTCTTCGATTTCCCGGCGCACCCCAAGATGGCCCAATATCCCGGCGAACTGTGGTTGAGCAGTTATGGCCAGAACAATTGGGCCTACAATGTAAAGCGCACACTCCAAGGGCGCTTGGCGGAATATCACTGGCGAGAGAAAGACGTTGCTTGGGAAGCCTCCGAAGTGCCCCTTTTCATGGACGCCATGTGGCCCGGCGGCGGCATCGGGCACGCTCCCTGGGCCAAATACGAACCACCCACCATTCAGAGCGAATGGGTAAACGCCGGCCACGAAGCCAAACACTTCGTCATTCGTCGCCACGGTCGCAGCGTCAACGTCCTGTTCTTTGACGGCTCCGTTCGAACCACCCAACGTCCCCTCGAGATCTATCAGATGAAGTGGCACATGAATTTCGACACCGAGGCATGGAAGACGAACACCTTTGCCGACTGGATCAAATAGTGCGGCTTTCACGGTTGTCTCGTGGCCGCGCGCTGCCTAATCTCCGAGTCTCATGAGAGTTGCCAAACCATCCCGTCAATCGGGATTCAACATGGTCGAACTGCTGGTGGTTGTCGCCATCATCGCGGTGTTGGCCTCCCTGTTGCTCCCGGCCCTCCATCGTGCCAAGAAACGCGCCCGCAAGACCAACTGCACCTCCAATCTCAAACAGTGGGCCGTGATGTGGAATGTCTTCACCTCGGACAACAACGACAACTTTTCCACCGGCCGAAGTTCCGGGTTTCCCCGAGGCGAATGGGTCTGGGCGCTCTCCAGCCAATACATGGAGAAACCGTCCCTTCTCAAATGTCCGGAGGCGACGATGCGAAGGCGCTTTTGCAGCTACAAGGAAGAGATTCGCGTTCGCCCCGACCTTCCGGAATCTGCCCTCTCTCCCTTCGGCGGAGCCACCACGGCCTTCAGCTATCCCGCCAACCCGGAAGTCGAACCCAAGCCGGGCACGTTCTGGTCTTCCAGTTACGGCCTGAACAGCTGGGCTTACAACGTCGAGGGCACTCTGCAGGGTCGACTGCCAGAACTGCATTGGCGAACGATTGATATCGATTGGAAGACCTCCGAGGTCCCGCTCTTTGCCGACGCAATGTGGCGCGGTGGCGGACCCGATACGGAGTTGCCGGACAAGTTTGAACCACCCGCCAGCCATAACGAATGGACCGGCGTGAAATCGGAATCCAAACATTTCTCCATCAAACGCCATGGCAACGGGATCAACATCCTGTTCTTCGACGGCTCCGTGCGTTCCACCAAGAAGCCCATCGACGTCTGGTCCTTCAAGTGGCACCAGAAGTATGACACGGATGCTTGGAAGACGAATCAGTTCCCCGCCTGGATGCGATGAAGAAGTTCTTTGTCACCCTCTTCTGTTTCCCCGTTCTCTTCATCTACTTCGTCGGGAAGATCATCGCTGGGTCGATCGGCTTGAAGGACAACCATCAGGTTCCGCTCGCCTTCACCGTGTTCGTCTTGTTCGGCGTGGGCTACGGTATCTGGAGACTCGCAAAGCCCGAAGATCCGCTGGCTGATCTGCCCGAAGATCCGCAGGGCATCTTCTTCGCACCCGGACAGGGAACGAATTCCGTCATCAGCGTCTCGATGCTCGAATCCGCCTTGTACTCCTTTCACCAGAAATACAAACGGCCGCCGACCAACTTCATGGATCTCGATCGATCCAGAATCATCCCTGAATTCCCGGAGCCCAGAGCCGGTCACAAATTTCAACTCGACATCGAGTGGCCGGTCATTCGCGAAGTCCCGGAAGACACCCCGGATCCGAAGCCCATTTCAATGGAGGACGACAATACCTCCAAGTAACATTTCCAATTATGACACTCCTACGCACGTTCCTGATCGTGGCGCTTTGTGCCCTCGCCACTCCCACCAACGCCAAGCCGCTCAATTTCATCGTCTTCCTCGTCGACGACATGGGTTGGATGGATCTGTCCTGCCAAGGCAGCGAT
>JBMYQZ010000867.1:0-2199 GCA_049601855.1 Limisphaerales bacterium
GTTCGGCATGAGCGGCAAGAAACAACGCATTTCGACGGACGGGGGCGAGAGCCTGACACAGAATCCCTTTGGCGCGCTGGAGGGACTGGGGGAATTGCCACCCGGTCCGGAGGATCCCCCGAAAGTGGAGTCATCGGTGACGCCGCAGAAGACCTCGAAGCGTGGAAAGAAGAATACGAAGCGCGGACGCGTGGATATCATTCGCCAGACCGCGCATCGCGGCGGCAAGGCAGTGACGGTCGTGACCAATTTCACGGGCATTGGTCTGCCGGAGAAAAAGGAACTGGCGAAGAAGATGCAAAAGGCGTGCAGCTGCGGCGGGACGGTGAAAGACGGCAACATCGAGATCCAAGGCGACAAGCGCGACGTCGTAAAACGCATCCTGATTGAGGCAGGCTTCCAGCCGGTTTTTGCGGGCGGATGACAACCACGGAACACACAGAAGACACGGAAGAAAGCTGGGATTCCGTTCATGAATCATTCCGTGTGTTCCGTTCCTTCCGTGGTTGATCTGATTCCGAATCTTCCGGGCTCGGCCTGAACAAAACACTGTTCGCCCTCGCGACAAGGTTTCAAGAATCACGCGGTTACGTTTTTGATATGAACAGATACTTGAGATTCCCTACGCATCGTTTGGTTTTCGCCGTGGTCTCGGCGCTGCTTATCGGAGCAAGCGTCAGTGCTGCCCCGAAGAAGCGCCCGAAGGTCGCACTGGATACCGGCTTCGAACGGAAGCTGGGCGTGGTTTACAAGACAGTCAGCAAGCGCGAGTTGGAATTCGACATGTATTACCCCAAGACCGGCACGAAGAAGCCGTGTCCGGTCATCGTTTACACGCATGGCGGTGGATGGGCGGCGGGGAGCCGGTTCGGCGCGGCCAGTGGTGGGTTTGCCCCGCTGTTCAAGCAATTGACCAAGGAGGGATTCTGTATCGTGTCGGTCGACTATCGACTGGCGCGCAAGGGTACCGGGGTGCGCATGCGCGACTGTGTGATCGATTCGAAGGATGCGATTCGATATCTGGCGAAGAACAGCGATTCGCTGAAAATCGATCCGAAGCAGGTCTTCGTGTTTGGAGATTCTGCCGGTGGACATATCGCGCAGATGTTGACGCTCACACCACCGACAAGCCTGCCCGGCGATCCCAATCTTGCGGGTGTTGATTACCAGATCGTGGCCGGAGTCTCGTGGTATGGTCCGTGTGACTTTGAGAACACCATCCTCTTTAACTACGACGACCGACCCAATTTCCGGGATCGTTTCGGACCACGCATCCTCGGCGACGCCGAA
Source organism: Limisphaerales bacterium (assembly GCA_049601855.1). Classification (GTDB taxonomy): domain Bacteria; phylum Verrucomicrobiota; class Verrucomicrobiia; order Limisphaerales; family JAYPXF01. Next base: position 1,291 of record JBMYQZ010000867.1, read on the forward strand.
GTGACATCGGATGAAAAACTCCGTCTCTATCGCGAGATGAGTCCCGTGAACCACCTGAAGAAGGATAGTCCGCCCTTGTTCATGATCCAGGGCGACAAGGACACCACCATCCCGGTGAAGCACGCTTACGAAATGCAGAAGCGGGCGAACAAACTAGAGGCACCAGTGAAGATCCTGATCGTGAAGAACTCCGGTCACAATTGGCGCAAGGTGAATGCCCCCACGGAGCCTTCTCGAAACGAAATTGTCCAAGCCACGGCAGAGTTCTTTGTGAATCACGCAGCAACCTCCAAATGAGCTGGCGGAATTCCCGGTGCGCGAGCTCGTGGAGCGATTCTGAATTTTTGAAGATCACTGCCATCGAACATTGAAGGAAACACGAGGGCGGCGTTGTGTCGTCGCCACAAACGAGACAACCGCGAAAACATTCCATGAAAGCCCTACTGCTGACATTCCCTGTCGCCGCTTCCACGTGCGCCACCTCCGTCCACGGCCAGACCTCCGACTGACAGAAAGAACTGAAGGAACAGTTGCCGATCATGGGGCATCGCAACTGGGTCGTGGTGGCGGACTCGGCGTATCCGTCCCAGACCGCGCCCGGCGTCAAGACCATCTACACGGGGGAGAAGCAACTCGACATCGTGCGTAAAGTCCTGGCCGCGGTTGAAAAGGTGAAGCATGTCCGCGGGACGGTGTTCGTCGACGCCGAACTGCCGCATGTTCCGGAGAAGCACGCCAAGGGAATCACCGCGTACCGCGCCGGACTCAAGAAGGCGCTCAAAGGCCGGAACGTGACGTCGTTGCCACACGAGAAGATCATTGAGCAACTCGACGCAGCGGGTCAGACCTTTCACGTGTAAACGCCGCCCGAAAAGTGCGGCGGGTAGGCGCGCCAAATAGGGCGCTCGA
>JBMYQZ010000868.1:0-2197 GCA_049601855.1 Limisphaerales bacterium
ACTTCGCTCTCGATCCAGATGGATCCTTCGTTCGCCACCACGATTTTTTCGACGATCGATAGTCCGACTCCGGTACTCTCACGATCGTCGCGACGCGCCAGCGTCTTGAACAATCCAAAGATTCGATCGTGATACTTGCGATCGATTCCAGGGCCGTTGTCGCTCACTGAGAATCTCCAGAATCGATCTTTCTTCTCCGCACTGATCCGCACGTGGCCCTCCTCCTTGTCCAGGTACTTGATCGCATTGCTGATCAGATTCTGAAACACCTGACGAATACGGATGGGCTCCGCCATCACTGTGGGCAAGCCTCCCTCGATTCTCACGTCAATATGCTCCGGCGGCGACAACAGATCGATCACTTCGCGCACGGCCTCGTAGATATCCACCAGTTCCTTTTCCTCGGAAGTTCGGCCGGCGCGGGAGTATTCCAAGACACCATCGATCAGGCTGTTCATGCGTCGGGCCCGCCCGTTGAGCAACTGCAGCTGGTTGCGCCCCTCGTCGTCCAGCTTGTCGCCATAATCCGTTTCCAATCATTCGGCCAGCGACGCGATCGCACGCAGCGGCGCCTTCAGATCGTGTGACACGACATAGGCGAAGTTTGAGAGGTCGTGATTCGCGGTCTGCAACTGCTTGATCAAATTCTGGTTTTCGTCCTCAGCGATCTTGATCTCGGTCAGGTCATGAATCACGAACAGATATCCATCCACGGGGTCATCGACCTCGTCGCGCAGAATCGTCACGGAAACGAGCGCGGGAAAAGTTTCGCGATTCTGGCGCAACATCGTCCACTCGGATTCGTGCAACCGGTTGTCACACCGAGCGCGGGCGACGAGAACATCGATGCCGGGCTTAATCTCTTCCCCCAATTCCGCCTCGAGTTCCGCGGCACGATTCACCAATTCGCGATGACTCACCAAACGAGCGAGGGATTCCCACCCAATCAACTCGGAAACACCATATCCGAACAATTCCTCAACCTTGCGATTGCAGGTATGGATCACGCCGTGAGGATCCGTGGCGATGATGCCGAGCTCCGCCGAATCGAGAATACCCCGTTGCATCCCCAACAAGTCGGCGAGTTGCTCTTCGGCATTGCGCTGATCATTCACATCAAGGATCGAGCCTGCCATCCGGGTCGGACTGCCGTGCTCATCCCAGACGGCCTGACCGCGGGCATGGAAGATGCGGTACTCGCCCGCATGAGTCTTGAGACGATAGTCCACTTGGTAGGGTTCGCGTTTCTCAAGATGAACCTTCAAAGCCTTCATCGTCGGCTGTATGTCGTCAGGATGCAGCCGATCACGCCAAGCTTCGAAGGTGTCCGGGAACTCTTCCCGAGTGACCCCCAACATTTCACGGAAGCGCGGTGCGTAGTAGACCTCATTGGTCACCGGGTTCCATTCCCAGATGCCGTCATTGGTCCCCTCCAATGCGAGCTCAAAACGCGCCTGGTTCTCGCGCAAATTTGCGGTCCGATCTTCCACGCGCTGCTCCAGTTCATGGTTGCTACGCCACATTGTCCAACCGGTGTGTCCCAGCAGCCCCAGGCAAAACACCCCCCAGCAACAACAGGTAACGGCGCTCCTGTTGCGATCGTCGCAACGACCCCGAGATCGTGTCAGCATAGGTATCGCCGAGCGCTTCCACCTCGCGCCTGGTGGGAAGGTCTAGAATGACGCGCACCAGGCTCCGCAAATCCCCTTCCCCTTGGGCCAGCAATTCCACGTGCCGCGACAGGCTCAAGGCCTGCTTCACCAAGGGATCATCTCCCCTGCTCTCTGCCCAGTCACGCAATCGCCGGGAAACCTTCACCAATGATCGTCCGTCATATTCATCGGCCGTATTCAGGCGGATTTCTTCGACGCTGGCTTCCTGCGCCAAGCTGGCCAATTCATCATTCCCACTCCGCTTCAACTCCCGCGCCGCCAAAGGCAGGTAGCGACGCGAGTTCATGACCAGGGCATTGGTGGTCTTGAAGTGATCGATCAATTCCACCTGCTGCCGCAGGGAGACTTCCAGGCGCCCGACCATGCCCAGCAAATTTGGTCGACTCCCCTCCATCACGAATTCTGGCGGCGATTTTAGAAGCTCCAGCAACATCGCCTGTTCCTGTTGGCCGGTATGAAACGCGTCGTAATTCCCCAACAAACCGACCTGGGCCCGCAAGAGGCGCTGCTCCATTTCTCCCTGC
>JBMYQZ010000869.1:0-2196 GCA_049601855.1 Limisphaerales bacterium
TTGCGCTCCCGTAGCGGGTAGACGTTGAGCTCGGAAAGGTCGAGTTGATCGTAAGGCTTCATGCGGTTGCAAAGATGTTCACGGAACGCCGGCCTGCGATGCAGCCCAAAAGTTCATTCGCATCGCGATAATCGGGAAGCATAACCTGCGCCCCGGCGGCGGCCAATACGGCTCGCTTGTCAGGATCGATCACTCCGGAGCCGTTGTTGACCTCATCGCTGGCCACGGCCACGGCCAAGCCGCCGCGTTCCAAGGTCGCCCGAATCTCGACGGGGCCATCACCGATGGACAACAGGTTTGCGCCCGTGATCCCCTGCTCGCTCATGATGCGGTCATAAACGCGTTCCTTGGAAAAATCCTTCGGGTCTTTCGTACCGCCATAAAGCCCGGCGTGGAAGAATTCGGTCAGCCCCAACAACTCCGCTTCCTCCCGCACGAAGTCCTCATTCGTCCCGCTGAGCAGGAACAAGGTAAAGCCTTCATCGCGCAATCGTTCCAACAAGGCTCGCCCACCATGCAGGACGAAATCATCGCGATCTTTTCGTCCCGTTCTAATGGCGTCGATCCGTTCGTTGATCCCCTCTCGCAGGCGTTTGGCGTAAGCGGCAAGATAATCCTCCGGCACCTCCGCCGCACCACCCCGCGCTTTCACCCGCTCGGCAAAAGCCCGCATCTGGTGAATCGGTTGCTTGCCATTGAAACTCAGAATCTCCGTCACCAACTCCGCCTCAAGCGCAGCGCGGTCTTCATTCTCCAAAGGCGTGAGGAGTTCGAGGAACATCTCCAGCATCGTCCGCGGCCAGCCCTGCCGCAGGAGGGACAGCGTGCCGTCAAAATCAAAGACGACGTGCGAAGCCTCGGGACGCGGCTCGAAGCCGGAGAGAAATTGAATCGTGGAAGCGCTCACAGGCCACGCGTCAGTCGGCCGATCAACCAAGACTCGGCGGTCTTGTGCTCGAGTTTGCGGATGGTGCCCGGGTGGTTCAGCGTACACTCGACGCCTGCTTCGCGCATCCGCTTGCGCAGGCCCACGCCGAAATTGGCCGTGTGCGTGGGGTCCTTCTGATCCTTGCCCATGGCCGGCGGCGCGCCGTAGTACAGATAAACCGGTGGGTCCTCTTTCGAGACGTTGGCGTAGGGCGAATACTCATTGATCCAATCCATGATCTCGTCGCGCTTCTTCAGAAACGTTTCAAAATCCTGCGCCCACTGGTTGCGCTGGGTCAGTTTGAAAATACCGAATGCATGGCTGCCGTAACGACTGTTCGGTGTCCATTCCTTCATCTGCTTCGGATCGAGTGTGGTTTGGGCACCGAGCACCGCGGCCCCCAACAACCGGGTGGATTCCCGCGCCACCGGGTCCTTGCTGGCGGGATCGGCAAGGTCATCGTGAAAGTTCAACCAGAGTGACGAGCAGGCCCCGGCCGAACCGCCGCAGGCAGCGATGCGATCCGGATCGATGTTCCATTCCTTCGCCTTGCTGCGCACGAATTGCAACGCCCGCGCGGCGTCGTGCAGCGGCGCCTTCACCGGTGGTTCCACGCCCTTGCCGTAGACGTCCTTGATCCAACGATACTCGATGGAGACTGCCGAGATCTTGTGTTGGCGCAACGCCGGCAACATCTGGATCAATTGCCGATGCATCCGCGTGCCGCCCATCCAACCGCCGCCGTGGATGAAGAACAGCAAAGGTGTCGGCTCGTCCGACTTTGCCTTCCAAAAGTGCAGCACCTGTTTCGGATGTTCCCCGTATGCGACGTCGGCAAGCGTCGGCGTCGGTGCCTTGGCTGTCTTTTTCTTCTGAGCCGCCGGGGCAGACCAAACTCCCACGAGCATCAGTGTGATGACCAACGAAATCATTCGCATGCCCGAGATTCATACATCGACGCGGAAAAAGATACAGCCCAAGCTGCCGCGCCATGGATGAGCCGCCCCCTTTGCCGAGTCGAAAACCGGAAGTCACAAACTCCATTTTTCACCACGCGGCCATTGCCTGCATCTGTTCGCCGTTTTTCGCGATCGGAGTGGCATTCGTGGCGTTCCTGCTGCAGGCCCGGTGGGGTCGGACGGTGGCTGGCATGGTTCTGGCGATCGGATTTCTGGCGGGGACATTCGCGCTCACCGGGATTCGTCGCCACGGAGGCAAGTGGACCCTCGGACGCGCCTTGTCCGGGATGTGTGCCTGCGTCCTGCTGG
>JBMYQZ010000870.1:0-2192 GCA_049601855.1 Limisphaerales bacterium
CGCCCGCGATCTCATCGAGGCCATTCGCAAAGACCGCGCTCCCTTGTGCGACATCGAGCAGGCACGCTGGACAGTTGAAATGGTCTGTGGAGTTCTCGAATCCCATCGCCAGGATGGCCGCGCCGTTGACCTGCCGTTGAAAGAACGCGAAAACGGGCTGGCGAAGCTGTAATGCCATTGATCATCATGAACCCATCCCCGACTCGACGTAGTTTCCTGCAAACCAGTTCCATCATCGCGTTGGCCTCCTCCCTCGGCCCGATGGCTCACGCAGCCAATGGAAATGTGCGCATCCGCAAGTCGCTGAAGCATGGCATGATCAAGGGAACCAAGTCGATCGCCCAGAAGTTCGCGCTCGCGAAGGAGGCGGGCTTTGACGGAATCGAATTCGACGGACCCGTCCCGCCCGGGAATGTCAGCCAGATCAAAGAGGCTTCCGCCGCCACCGGACTCGTTGTTCCCGGACTCGTCGCCGGCGCAGCTGGACGCATGATGGGCTTGGATGACGAATCAGAACGGAAGCGAGGGATCGAACGCTTCGCCCAGGCCTTGCGTGATGCCAAGGCGCTTGGTGGCAATACCGTCCTGCTCTATCCAGGCATCGTGAACGAGAAGTATCAATACGACGTGGTTCACGAGCGTCTCCAAAAGGCAATCGGGCAATTGATTCCCGTGAGTCGCGAAACCGGGGTGAAGATCGCCATCGAAAACGTGTGGAACAACATCTTTGTCAGTCCGCTCGAGGCCCGCGATTTTGTCGACTCTTTCAACAGTTCACAGGTCGGTTGGTATTTTGATGTTGGCAACGTGGTTCGCTTTGGCTGGCCCGAGCATTGGATCCGCATCCTTCGCCAGCGCATTTTTAAACTGGATATCAAGGAGTACAGCCGGACGCTCCAGAACAACGAAGGTCTGTGGAAGGGCTTCAAGGCCAAGCTGGGCGAAGGCAGTGTCGATTGGGCTGCGGTCATGAAGGCCTTGCGGGAAATCAACTACCGCGGTGGTTGGGGGTCGGCTGAAGTTTCCGGAGGCGATCTCGCTCGCCTGAAAGATATTTCGCAACGAATGGATCGCCTGTTTGCATTATAGAATGAACGCCGCATGGAGTCCTCCACGATTTCGATCACCCCACCGTCGTAATCGGTGATCGAGATGGGTTATTCTTGGGCCGCCGCGTTGTTCTCGTCTACAAGAGGTCATGCCTTTTGCTGCTTTGGGACTGTCAGCGCCCTTGGTCGATGCCGTCAAACAATACGCGACGCCGACCCCGGTACAGATATCCGCCATCCCCGTCGTCCTGGCCGGTGGCGATCTCTTGGCGACGGCGCAGACCGGCTCCGGCAAGACCACGGCTTTTGTGCTGCCCTTGCTCCAGCGTTGGCTGACTGCGAAGGGTGATCGGAAGCGGTGCGTTCATAGCTTGATTCTCGTGCCGACTCGTGAGCTGGCCGCCCAGGTTCGCGATGTCGTGCAGCAATGCGCCCAACATCTGCCGGAACGGCTCAAGATCGTGAGTGCCGTTGGTGGCGTGTCGATCAATCCGCAGATGATGGCCCTGCGCGGCGGTGCAGATTTCATCGTGGCGACACCGGGACGTCTATTGGATCTGGTGGACAAGAACGCGGTGCAGCTTTCCCACGTGGAATCACTCGTCTTGGATGAAGCCGATCGCCTGCTCGATCTCGGTTTTGCCGACGAGCTCAACCGACTGCTCTCGTTGCTGCCCCTGCGACGGCAAAATCTCTTGTTCTCCGCAACCTTCCCCGCGGCTGTTGAATCCCTTTCTCAGGATCTGCTGCATGAGCCTACGCGGATCGCGATCGATCCCGAACCACAGGAATCGCCTGCCATCGAGCAACGCGCCATTCGTGTGGACACGGATAAACGTACGCCGCTGCTGCGGCATTTGCTCAAGACTGAAGGCTGGGAGCGGGTGTTGGTTTTCGTGGCCAAGCAATACACGGCCGATCACGTCGCCAACAAGCTGGCCCGCCACGGCATCAGCGCGGAGTGCTTTCACGGTGATCTGAGTCAGGGCGCGCGCAACCGCGTGCTGGAAGATTTCAAAGACTCCCGCATCCAGGTGCTCGTTGCCACCGATCTCGCCGCGCGCGGTTTGGATATCTGCGAACTTCCCGCCGTGCTCAACTACGAACTACCTCGATCAACCGTTGATTACACCCACCGCATCG
>JBMYQZ010000871.1:0-2186 GCA_049601855.1 Limisphaerales bacterium
TGCTCGCTGATACCTACCTTGATCACGAAATTGGGGCACAGGGCGGCGAGTTTCTTGCCTTCAGCGACGATCTCTTTCCAATCACTCAAGTGCGGGTTCACCTCGACGCTGATGGGTTTGTCAGTTCCTTCAAACAACTCCGCGATTTCCTCAATCACCTTCCGGAATGGTTTGCCGGAGGTCATGATGTGGCGGGGATTGGTGGTCACCCCGTCGATGTTCCAAAGTTCGAGGGCGTGCTTGATTTCGTCCGTGATCGCGGTGTCGAGAAAAAGTTTCATGATGTGTGGGAATGCATAGCGTGAGACGGATCAGCGTTCAACCTCCGGAATCGGGTTTCGGATGTAATCCTGTTGGCATCGGCGACAGAGATCCTTCTGGAACTCCTTGTAGACGTCATCCATATGGTCCTGAGCCGACTTCTCCTTGCACTGCTCCAGGGTCTCTACAATGGCCGATTTGGGTTCGTTCAACTCTTCTTCGCTGATGATGATCTTGGAGGGGGCGGCGTAGACCTGGATCTTCACAATGTAACGCAGTTCTTCGCCTTCGATCGGGAAACCGCAACGATCACAGATGTGTGAGAAGGGCTCGTTCACGGATCAGATCTGGAAGATCTCTTCCATCCGATCATGCATGCGATCGAGCTTGTCGATGATCGTCCCCAGTTCGCCCTGCACACTTTCGCGCCATTCGCGATCCTGTTCGCTGTCGGCAGTCGCGGTCGCGGTGCCGGTCGTGACCGTGGGTCTGGCCTCTGCGAGTTGTTTTAGACGGTCGGCCTGGGTCTTGATGTCCTGTTGGATCGCGGCGCGTAGTTCGTCGGTGGCCCGGACGCGGCGAATGCTCTCATCCGTCCAATCCTCCAACAGCTTCCGCAGTGAATCGCGATGTTGATCGGTGATCTGGCGGAATTCATTGGTTGGGAATTGGGATTGACCGGAGGTGCTGCGAATTTCGGAAATAAGCGAGCGATGCATCTCCTCGGTTCGACTCAGCCACTTGGTGAAGGGGGCTTCGAGATCCAAGTTGACTGTCGGAGTCGATGAATCGGCAGGTGCGTCACCGAGTTTGCGGGTGATGCCCGAGACGGCCTGGCTGAGAAGGCCGGTTTGATTACGGAAATCCTCGCGCATCTCACTTCGGAATTCCTCAGCATTCTTGTTATGCTGAATGTTTTCGGTCATGAAGTCCTGGAGCAGTTTGCCTAGCGACTCTTGGTGTTGATCGATGGAATTGCATAGATCACGGACCACGAATTCGGAACTGCTTCCATTGCCATTGCCATTGCCATTGCCATTCGGTTTGGCGGTGCCGGAAGCCTGGATCTTCTGCAGCATCGATTCGTGGAGTTCCTGCGTGCGACCGAGCCATTGCTTGAGCGACTGATCCAACGCCAACGTGGAAACTTGCTGCGGAGCTGGTGCCGCTTGAGTCCCATCGCGCGATGACCTGTCGCTGACCACTTTGCCAAGCAGATTGGCATGTGCTTGAAAGTCCTCGCGCAGGCTGCGGTGAAATTCTTCGGTCTGCTTGTCATGGCGAGCATTCTCGATCATGAAACTCTCCAGGATCTTGCGAAGCTTGGCGACGTTGGCGTCAGCGGCTTTGGTGAGTTGCTCCGTGGGTATGGTGAAATTGTTGCCGATCCCACGGATCTCCTTGATCAGGTTGTCGTGCAACTCTTGGGAGCGGTTGAACCATTTGTTGAGTGGCCCGTTGACGTCGACCACCGGGGCGGAGACGATCTTGCCGGAATCGGGGACCGTCACGGTCTGCGGCGCGGGAAGGGAAATCTCGGAGATCGTCTTCTGCAGGCGATCGGCTTGCGTACCAAGATCGGCCCGCAATTTCGATTGAAATTCCGTCACCATCTTCCGCTCGCTCTTGCGATCAGTCTGCAAAGCCATACTCAACTCGCTGACGGATTGCGTGGTTTGTTCCGTGAGCTTCTGCAAGCCGTCGAGCGTGCCGGTGAATCGCTTTTCGATTTGTTCAAAATCGCGACGGAGCGCCTTGAAATCGACCAATGGTGGTGCGTTAGCCTTAGAGTCGGTGGAAGTGACCGTGCTGCTATCGACATTGATCACCATGTTCTTGAGGTGATTACGAAATTCGTTGTTCGTGGTGACCAGAGCGGATGCGGCCTTCTTCTGGGTGTTGAGAATCTTCTCGAGCAGATCGGT
>JBMYQZ010000872.1:0-2185 GCA_049601855.1 Limisphaerales bacterium
GCTGAGGTGGCTTTCGACCATCATGCCGATGAGCGACTTGGTGCCACCGGCGCGCTGGGCGACGACGCTTTCCCAGACTTCTTTTTGCCGGCTGTGAATCTTACCGGAATTGGCGTGGCTGCAATCCACCATCACGACCGGATCGAGGCCGGAAGATCTCAGTTTCTCTTCAGCTTCGCGGATGCTGTCGGGATCAAAATTCGTCGTGCCCCGGCCACCACGCAAGACGACGTGACCGTCGGGATTTCCGGTGGTCTTGATCACGCTGGTGATGCCGTCTTGATCGATGCCAAGGAAATGATGTTCGCCGCGCGCTGCGCCCATCGCGTCGATCGCGATTTGTAGGCCACCGTCCGTACCGTTCTTGAAGCCGACTGGCATGGAAAGTCCGCTGGCCATCTGCCGATGCGTCTGCGATTCGGTCGTGCGAGCGCCAATGGCCGTCCAGCTCACGAGGTCCGCGAGGTATTGCGGCGTGATCGGGTCGAGCATTTCGGTCGCCGCGGGGAGCCCCATACCGTTGATGTCGAGCAGGAGTTGGCGCGCGAGCTTGAGGCCGCCTTCGATGTCGTAAGTGTCGTCGAGATGCGGATCGGAGATAAGCCCCTTCCAGCCAACGGTCGTGCGCGGCTTCTCAAAGTAGACGCGCATGATGATGAACATCTGGTCTTCGACTTCCTGGCGCACCTTGTTGAGGCGCTCGGCGTATTCGAGCGCGGCCTTGGTGTCGTGAATGGAGCAGGGACCAATGACCACCAGCAGGCGCTCGTCGCGGCCAGCGAGGATGTCCTGTACGACGGCCCGGGCTTTCGCCACGGTCGCGGCGTGTTCTTCACCGATCGGCAATTCGGCCTTTAGATCGGCCGGCGAGATGAGCCGCCGGGAATCCACCACATGAAGATTACTCGTCTGATCCACTGTATTTATCGTTTCTACGCCCCGTTCGGGGCAAAAGAGCGCATAGACTTGGGAAAAACCGGGGGGGAGTCAAGGGCGCACGGAGGATTGTGTAACCGAGGGTTCAACGACAGCATCCGTCTACACATGCGCTCAGGATTACTCGTTGTCGCCCTGTTTTCGGTTGTGTCCTCGCTGATGGGGCAGGGGATTCATCCGTGGAAACCCGAGTCCACCAACACCATCGTATCCAGCATTGCTCCGCCCTTTGGTTATCAACGAGTTGCCGTCCCCAATTTGTCCTTTGGGAACTGGCTGCGCCATTTGCCGCTGAAACCCCGCGGCACGCGCGTGAAATTGTATCATGGCGGGCTGAAGTCAAACCAGGGGGCACATCATGCGGTGGTGGACATCGATACCGGCACGCGCGATCTCCAACAATGCGCCGACGCCGTGATTCGGCTTCGTGCGGAGTATCTGTATTTCGCCCGCCAATACACGAACATCCAGTTCAACTTCACCAGCGGCGATTCCAATCGTTTTGACTGGTGGTATTCGGGTTACCGACCGGTTGTGGCAGGAAACAAGGTGACGTGGAAGAAACAGGCGTCTTTCGACTTCAGCTATCCAAACTTTCGCAAGTATCTTACCAAGACCTTCGCCTACGCTGGCACGCTCTCATTGGCGCGTGATCTACCTTCGCGGGCAACGATCGTGGATCTGATGATCGGCGACGTCTTCGTGAAAGGAGGCTCTCCCGGCCACGCCGTCATCGTTCTGGATGTCGCGATGAATCAGGAAAAGAAGAAAGTGTTTCTGCTCGGGCAAAGCTACATGCCTGCACAGGACTTCCATGTGCTGAAGAATCCCAACCATCCGGGTCAATCTCCGTGGTACTCGATCCAAATTCGCGGGGACTTGGTCACGCCGGAGTGGAGCTTTGACTGGTCGCAGCTGAAGTATTTCCCGGAATAGCGGCCCGGATCTCACGGTAGCGCAAGCGGATTTCGTTCAGCATCACAACCTGCACCCAAATCGTCCCGCAGGTCATGATCTGCAACACCAAGGGCAGCAGTTGCTCAATCGTCAGGTTGAGATACTGCAGCCGATAAACGCCGATGCCCATCAGCGCGATGCCGACAGTGCAGGCGATCAAGGCCACGGGCCTGATTTCACGACCCAGAAGGCGCAGGCAGCGATTCTCGATATCCACGATGAATCCTGAAATAAGAATGACTAGGGCGTGTTCGAAAACTTGAAAAAGCCAAAGATCGGGCTTGTACAAATT
>JBMYQZ010000873.1:0-2183 GCA_049601855.1 Limisphaerales bacterium
AAGGCGGCTTCGACCTGGCTCACCTTGCCGCGATAGGGAGCGGCGTATTTCTCGGGAACGACGAAGGGCGAATGTGCAGCCGTGGTCGGGATGAAGGCGAAGAACGGCCCCTTCTGCTTTTCGATCCACTGCATCGCCTAGGTGAAGAAGACGTCCGTGTTGTACCCCTCATAACGCTTGATCTCGTTGTTGTGCCAATACTGATCGTCGAAGGCATTGTTCTCCCAATGCTCCGCGAGCGAGCCAATTCCCCAGGCCTTGTTGTGGATGGAAATGTCGAATCCACGATCATGTGGACGGTAGGGATAGCTGTCCCCCATATGCCACTTGCCGAAATGACCGGTCGCATATCCGTTGTCCTTGAAATACTGCGGCATCATCTTCAAATCGCGCCGGGGCATGGAGCGGCCCTGGCAGACGGCGGTGGCTCCATTGCGAAAGGCGTCGATTCCGGTCATCAATTCACCCCACGTCGGCGTGCACATCGGGGCGACGTGAAAGTCAGTGAAACGAATGCTCTCGGCGTGGAGAGAATCGAGTTTCGGCGTTCTTAGAATGGGGTTCCCGTGAGCTGAAATGTCACCGTAGCCTTGGTTGTCGGTGAGGATGAAGATGACGTTCGGTCGCTCGCTTGCGTTCACCGCGAGCGCGGTTAGCAGGGCAACGAGGAAATGGCGAAAATGCATGGCGCAGGATGGCGACCATTTCACCTGCGGGACCAGCCGAAAAGGCTGTCCTTCTTGCCGCATTCTGTGTTGGTTTTCTGGCAGTCGTATCAGGTTGTTCATGGGTGACGTCACTTGGATCCTGAATGCAGTAGACGGAGAAGATCGGCAAACCGCCGACACCCCGTGGCCGATGATCCAACAGGAGGGAGAAAACTCATCCGGTTTGGGACAGATTCTCACCGGTCTGAGACATTTGTGGACATCCGGCCAATCGGTTGGGCTCGGTTAGGTCTCTGGGGACATGATGACGGTGAAGACAGCAAGATATCCGAAGGAGCAGCGTGATCTTGTGCGATGGCTTTACTGCCATGCCAAGGACCATGACTGGAACTGGGGTGATTTGGAAACTCTCACCGGAATCTCTTCCAGCAAGATCTTTCGCATCTGGACCGGAAACCATGGCGGCCGGCGGGCTGGCCATGGTGCGGACATTGCGGACGAATGCAGGAAGATCGAGCGCTTGCGACAAGCGGCGAAACCAGCGATCCAAGACCGTCCGGGATTCGTTGAAACCACGGTGTTCCAACGAATATCGAAGATCTGCGACGAAGCGATGCTCTGCCACACGATCGAGATGATCTATGGCGCATCGCAGATCGGGAAGACGGTTTCATTGCAGGAGTATGTTCGGCGCGACAATCGCGGTCAGACGATCTATGCGCTGATACCCGCCAGTGCCAGCTTACGGAGCATGACGAGGCGATGCTCTGTCACACGATCGCGATGATCTATGGTGAATCTCAGATCGGGAAGACAGCCTCATTGAAGGAATACGTCCGCCGCGAACATCACGGTCAGACCATCTACGTGCTGATGCCGGCCAGTGCCGGCGTGCAAAGTATGATGAGGGCGATAGCCGAAGCTTGCCACATCTCAACCCGAGCCTGTTTTGATAGTCTGAGGAATCGATTGTTGCGCTACTTGGATGACACCAAACTGTTGATCCTCGACGAAGTGCACGAGGTCTTCGTTTCCTATCACAAGCAGGCGACGGTGCGATGCATGTCCGTGTTGCGCCAGTTGCAGGAACAGACCCAGTGCGGTCTGGTGCTGTGCGGAACGAATGTCTTTCGCAACCAGATTGAGCGGGGCGAGTTCGCGCAGTCGTTGAAGCAACTACGCAAGCGGGGGATCTGGGAGTTGCAGTTGGAAAACAAACCCAGTCCAACCGACATCGCGCTGATCTATCGCCATCACAAGTTGGGCAAACCAAACGGCGAAGCGGCCCGTCTGGTCAAACACGTCACCGCCGACCACGGGTTGGGTAAGTTTACCAAGTTCATGGTCCGCGCGACTCAAGTGGCCGCGAGTCGACGGGAGCGATTTCAGTGGAAACACTTCGAGGAAGTAGTGGGCGCCTCGGCGCTGATGCGTGAGATGCCGAAGAGCTAGCCGAGAGGCTGTCAAAGACACCCTGGCCGCCCGGCGCGCGGGCGGAGGTGGGCAAAACATCGC
>JBMYQZ010000874.1:0-2179 GCA_049601855.1 Limisphaerales bacterium
TCAGCATTTCGGGCCGAGGCGCACGAACCATGATCCCGGCCAGGGAATACTGCGTGTTGGGTGGGCCGGTGCCGGATCGACCGGTGGGTTCGACGTCGGTCGTCACGACGAAGTCACCGGTCACCTGCTTGTAAGCCTGGACCCCGCGCCATTCCTCAAACCACGAACTGGTGTGCGGCATCATGGTCATGCGGCCGGAATTGGACTGGTTGATGTCCCATTGCTCGAGCTGGTCAAAGCCCCAGCCCTCGACCTGATACACGCGTTGCCAGTTGGGCAGCGTGGACGGGCTCTCGAACTCGTCGCTGAGCGGGGAGAGATCATCATCGTCCGGTGCATTGACGGTCAGGGTTGCGTTGGCGCTGGTGACAGAGCCTTCACTGTTGGTGGCAACAACCCGGAAGATGCTGCCGTTGTCATTGGTGGAAGCGCTGTTGAGGGTGTAGGCAGGGGAGGTTGCACCACTGATGTCCACGCCGTTGCGTTGCCATTGGTAGCTGGGCGCAGGGTTGCCCGTGGCGGTGACATTGAAGGTTACGTTGTCGCCGGCCGTGATCATCTGTGACTGGGGCTGAAGCGTAATGACAGGAGCTGTCAACGCTGGTGGGACCGGATTGGCGTTGTCGGCAAACATCGCCAGCAATTGGGCATCGCTGACCTGGGCGGGATTCATGAAGTCGGCCGCTTGGAGATTCTGCGGAATGACCGGGCGTTGGAGTCGGTAGTATTCGAAACGCGCAACGAGATCGGCGGAGCCGCTGAGGACGGACCGGTTATGCACGATTGGCGTGACTGCCGAAGCCACGGTGAAGTTGCCATAAGCCGTGAGGCCCACCTGCATCGTCGCGGGCATGTCCGTACGATGGTAGCGTTGGACGACCGACCACGAACCGCCGACCGGTTGTCGCAGCAGGGCGAACACGTTGCCCACGCGGGCGATCTGGAACACGGCGTGATCCGTGCCGGCGGGGAAGTTGGGTTGCGTGATGCTGTTGTCGGTGGACTTGAACTCGTAGTTGGCGACGCCGGAACTGCCGGCCGTGCCTGCTGCTTGGACGATCCAAGCTTCCTGTCCGGCCAGCCAGTTGGCCGGAGAAGTCACGCCCGGTTTCGGTGCCCGGACGAGCAGTCCCCCGAAACTGAAGGGACCGTTGGAAGGACCGTTCTCGGCGCCATTGCGGACCTGCACCTGGACGGTGGCGACGAAATCACCGGTGACGTTCTTGTAGGCGAGCGGGCCCTTGTAGTCCTGAAACCACGAAGACGCATGCGGGATCATGACCAGCCTTCCTTCGCCGGTCTGGACGAAGAACGACTGCAGTTGATTGGCGGGCCAGCCTTCGGTCTGGTGGAGTCTTTGGAAATTCAAATGCGCCGAGGCGCTGTCGAATTCCTCGCTCAAAGGCGTAAGATCGTCGGCCGCCGGGGAGACATGAGCAACGGCTACAGTGAGCACTGTAGCGCAGAGTTGTTTCAATCGGTGAAGTCGCATGGTCGTGGCTGGTTGGGTTGTGTGCCCGTTCAGTTTCTACCACCGGTATCGCGCGACCACGCGGGGATCTTACATCTTTTTTCCGGCGGCGGAATTCTTAGGGATCGTCGGAGCGCGGCCAGCAGCCGGAATGATCGTCGTCAGCCGGTGGTCGGTCGGGTCGCGCTGCCGTGCGGCGGCCTACGCAAGCGACGTTTGGGAATCAAATGTACAGTTCTTGCGCTCCCGGCCGCGCCGCAGCGCAGCCCTACCAGGTTGTCTGGCTCGCCGAGGCTTACTTGATTTCGCCGGCGCGTTTGCGTTGGGAGGCGGAGGCGGATTTGTCCTGGAGCACCCGGTTGATCAGACTTTGGGCTTCGCCTTTTTTACCGGCGGCTCTGTGGATCTTGAGAGAAGCATCTCGTGGAGCCAGTAGCCTTTCGTTTTCTCAAAGTCGATGTGACTGAAGATAGCGAGGGCTTCGTCGTGTTTGTCCTGCTTGCTGAGAATGGTGGCGATGCGATCGACGGAACGAAATTCGTCAGCGCCGCCGATGCGTTTCTTTCCTTCGAGGTTGGCGCGGTAGAGTTTCAGGGCTCCGTCGTCGTCCTCGAGATTGGTTTCACGGTTTTGGGCCTGCATCGTGCGAATGGTGACCTGGATTCGGGAGTCCGGCTCGTGTTCCAGCGCGAGCTTGAGGTCAGCTTC
>JBMYQZ010000875.1:0-2179 GCA_049601855.1 Limisphaerales bacterium
GGTCACTGGAACCAACTCTGGAACTGACAATCACCACCCACCTGCAATCGCACCCCCCAGAGACTCCCTCCCCATCTTAATCCTTCCCACGGCCGAGCGTTTCCCTACTATCCGCCGCCTTATGTTCGAGTCGATTTCGGGCAAATTACAAAACGTCTTCCGGGACCTGCGGGGCCTGGGCAAGATTTCGGAATCCAACGTGTCCGATTCGCTCCGCGAGGTGCGAATGGCGTTGTTGGACGCCGACGTGAATTTCAAGGTCGCCAAGGCCTTCATCAATCGCGTGAAGGAAAAGGCGCTGGGCGAACGCGTCATCCAGAGCATTCAGCCGGGCCAACAGGTCATCAAGATCATCAACGACGAGCTCGTCGAATTGCTCGGCTCGACCAACGCTGCCCTGCGACTCGATGGCCAGCCGTCCAGCATCATGATGGTCGGCCTGCACGGCGCCGGTAAGACCACCTCCAGCGGCAAGCTCGCCAATCTCCTGCTTAAGAAGGAAAAGAAGCCGCTCCTCGTTGCCGCGGACGTCTATCGCCCGGCGGCGATGGATCAGCTCGAAGCGTTGGCGAAACAACTCGATCTCCCTTGCCTCGTCATGCGGGGCGAGACGAACGTCAACAAGATCGCCGAGGAGGCCCAGCATATTGCCCGCAAGAATGGGAACGATGTCGTGATCTACGACACCGCCGGCCGCCTCCAGATCGACGAACCGCTCGTCCAGGAACTCGTCCGCCTCCGCGACCTGGTGAAGCCGCAGGAAATCCTCCTCGTCCTTGACGCTGCCACTGGCCAGGAAGCCGTCAACGTCGCCACTCACTTCGACGAAGCCCTAGGCCTCACGGGTGCCGTCCTCACCAAACTCGACGGTGACGCCCGCGGTGGTGCTGCCCTCAGCCTGAAGGAGGTCACCGGCAAACCGATCAAGCTCGCCGGTATTGGCGAAAAGCTCACCGACTTCGAAGAGTTTCATCCGGAGCGGATGGCCTCGCGCATCCTTGGCATGGGCGACGTCGTCAGCCTGGTTGAAAAGGCCGCGGAGGTCGTCAACGAGGAAGACGCCAAGCGCATGGAGGAACGCATGCGCAAGGGGCGGTTCACGCTGGAAGACTTCCTCGAACAGCTCAAGCACATGAAAGGCATGGGCCTCGAAAGCATCATCGGCATGCTCCCCGGCGGAGGCGACATGCTCGCCAATGCCGACATCGGCAAGGGCGAAGCCGAGTTCCGTCGCATGGAAGGCATGATCTGCTCCATGACCCCGCTCGAACGCAAGAAGCCCACCATCCTCAACGCCTCCCGCCGCAAACGCATCGCCAAGGGCAGTGGCGTCACCGTCACCGACGTGAATTCACTTCTGCAGAAGTTTGGTCAGATGCAGAAGATGATGAAGAAGATGGGCAAGATGCAGAAGTTGATGGGCAAGATGGGCGGCAAAATGCCCGGCATGGGTTGATCCCGTTCAGCGCGGGATCGTGTCCTTGTGAACCTTTTCCACGCTGACCACCGCTTCGGTCGGTTGGCCGAGAAACTCCAACAATACTTTCACGCGTTCCTTCGCCGGCAGGAGTTGGGTAACCACGGCCTCGAAACCCATCATCGGGCCCTCTGTCACCATCACCGTGTCCCCCACCTGCGGAGCATTCTCAAAGACCTTCAGATCCGAGTCGTCGAGATAATCGCGTAGCTCCGCGATAAACTTGTCCGCGATGGCCGGATAGTATTCGCCAAAGTGAAGCACGCCGGATATCCCGAGCATGGATTGAATCCGCCGCAGGTCCTGCTCCCAACCGAACCGTGCGAACAGATAGCCGGGAAACATCGCCTCGGTGAACCAAACTTTGCCCCGAGCGGTGAGCCGCTGAAAACGAACGCGCGGACAAAAGGTCTCGAAGTCCGATTCCTTCTCGAAATGAGCCACGGCAATATGCTCGCGCTTGGTCTGCGTGCGGAGGCAGAACCATTTCATTTCGTTATTGACATTCGCATTCCACCTTTTACCGTGAAATTTGCCTACTCTCCGAGCGTGTGTTTCTGCCTCATCAACAATTTTATTCCAATCCACCTTCAAACATAAGTGTCTTGTTAATTCCATCATATTGAGAACCTTTCCGTTCTGCTCAAAAATCCAATCATCGTTTTTCATCCATTTTGCTACATACGCCATACGCCATACCTC
>JBMYQZ010000876.1:0-2178 GCA_049601855.1 Limisphaerales bacterium
ATGAAGTCCCAATTGCCGTATCCGGCAAAGGTCTGTCCCGCGGCGGTGATTTTTCGATAGACCCTACTCGCGAAGACAATGTCCCCCGCGTCGTTCACGTCCATTCCACTGACGTACATTCGCTCGGTCGACTCCGCCATCATCCGGGACCACGTCAGTTCACCATCTGGCTCGATCCGTTCCAGATAGAGGCGCGCCGATTCAACCTTCTCTCCTGGCTTGGGGATACCGTCGGCACGAAGGAGATAACATTCCCCACCCTTTCCTGTTGCAATCACTCAGACGGGCATCTCCCGGAACCACTGCAATTTCCCGAACGAATCCAACCGAGCCAAGAACGAGCTCGCTGCATTCGTTGTCGTCAGTGCTCGTCCCCCCACTCGACATTTCCTGCAAACCAGCCCGCGACGTAGATATTATTGTCCGACGTAACTGCCAGTTTTCTAAGCGAGAACGACCCCGTCCCGCTGGCAGTCAGATTCCATTCCTCGTTTCCGCTTGAGTTGTATTTCGCCACAAACGAATCGAACCAAACCTTGCGCTTCTCCTTGGGCCGATAGATCTCTCGCGTCACCCATTCGCAAATCCGGACTGGATAATCGTCCGATCCGACGGCGACCTGAGTGTTCGAATCCCGGCACGGTCCGCCATCACCCTGCTGCCAGATCACCTTTGGTGCCACCGCAGCGTGGGAACAGACTGTCATCATCACCAGTATCAAGGCAGTTCGAATCCTCATTGCCGACCAGAGTACCCCCAGCATGACGCGGGCGCATCCCAAAAGAGCAAAGGACTTTGCTCTTCACAGCTACCCCGCTTACGAACGCACCCAATCCGGCCGGCGCCTACTTATTCGTCATTGCTGAACATACCCTGTAGCGCGTCGAGGTCGTGACGATTGGTGAAGGACTGGTAGGACTCGCTCGGCTCGCGATGCTTCTGGTAGGCGAGAAACATGGTTTCCAAGGCCAGTTTGGTCTGCTCGCTGGTGAGGCCGTTGAAGACCTGGCGACCGATCTTCTTGTTCTTGCCGAAGCCGCCGCCGACGAAGACGTGGTAACCATCGACGCTTTCGCCTTGGACCTTCACCTTCGTTCCGAGCAAACCGATGTCGCCCATGTAGTGTTGGGCGCAGGAGTGCGGACAGCCGGTGAGATGCACGTTGATCGGTTGGTCGAGTTTCACCTTCTTGTCGAGATACTTCATCATCTCCAAGGCGTCACCCTTGGTGTTCGAGCTGGCGAACTTGCAATAGCTGTTGCCGGTGCAGGCAATGAATCCGCTCTTTACGTTGGACTGCTCAGTGTAGAGCCCGGCCTTGAGGAGAGCCTTCTTCACGGTCTCGACGTAGGCGTCGGGGATGTTGGGGATGACCAGATTCTGCCAGACGGTGAGACGGACCTCCCCGGAACCGTAATTGTCCGCGAGATCGGCGAGGCGATACATCTGCTTCTGCGTGATCTGACCGACGGGGATGCCAACGCCGAGGTAATTCAGGCCACTTTGCTTTTGTGGAAAGACGCCCACGTGGGAATGTGGAACATTCGATTGCCGAGACTGCGTCTCAGCCAAGTATTCACCAGCGGCGTTGAGCGGGGCCTTGATGAGTTCGTAACCCAGAAGCTTTTCGGTTTCCTCGATGTATTGCTCCAGCGTCCACTTTTCGAGGAGATGCTTGAGGCGAGCCTTCTTGCGGTTTTCTCGGTTGCCGTTAGCGATGAACACCCGGGTGAGGGCGGCAGTGGCCTTGATAGCGTCTTCGGGCTTCACGAGCACACCGGCGTCGGAGGCAAATGACTTGTGGCCGGTGGCGCCACCGAGTGCGAAACGGAAATAGATCCCTTCAGGGATTTGTTCAGTCCCCTTCTCAATTCTGACTGCTCGAAGGCCAATGTCGTTGGTGTCTTCAACGGAACTGATCAGGCCGCCACCGTCAAAGGCGATGTTGAACTTCCGCGGCAGATTGTAGAACTCGCGATGGTTAATGATGTACTGGCCGAGTTCCTGTGCGAGCGGAAGGGTGTCGATCAACTCGTGGGGATCGAAGCCGGCGGTTGGTGAGCAGGTAATATTGCGAATATTGTCCCCACCGGAACCACGGCTGGTCAGACCGATGGCTTGAATGCGGCTCAACAGAGTCGGGGCGTTCTTCGGCTCGAAATTACGCAACTGGAAGTT
>JBMYQZ010000877.1:0-2177 GCA_049601855.1 Limisphaerales bacterium
CGCACTTTTCGTCCGCCCTGTGCCGCACTATTGGAACGGCGTTTACAGTTTTCCTTCAATCGCTTGATCGGCCAATTGCCCCAGCTTTCCCTTCGCTTCACTGACTGTGCAGGTATCCATAACGGTCCGAATCCGGACCATTCATGGACCGGAGTCAAACACGTGAATCGCGGAAGGAACGGAAAACACGGAAACGAATTCTTGGAGGAAACAGCCCCGTCAGTTTCCAAACTTGGGAGCAACGGAGTGTCCCCCTTCATCCGTGTTTCATGCGGCTAGTAAGAGCACCGCAACGATTCTGGTCGCATCCAGAGTTCCCCGATAGTCTCCGTCAAATCCATAAAGAAGAATCGTGTTTCAACCTCTCGTCGTTCCTTCCTGAAAACGGCTGCCGCAACTGCCGTTCTACCGAACATCATCACCAGCGCTGCCCGGGCCAACAAACCGAGTGAAACCATCAACATCGGGTTCATTGGGGTTGGCAAACAAAGCGGCGGTCATCTGGGTTTCTTCGTCAGACAGAAGGATTGCCGGGTTGTGAGTGTGGTGGAGGTGGCCAAGGTTCGCCTCGATCACGCCATGGATCGGGTGGGTCAAAAGTACGGGGCCAAGCATGGCTGCAAGGCCGCGGTGGATTTCCGCGAAACTCTCCCCGGTCCATAACAACCGGCAGATCCTTACCTTCCGCGTCACCACGCTGAATCACCGTTTCGCCAGCACCAAGGGCCCGGCCGTCACCCCTCACGACCTCGCGCAAAGCGGCGCCCATTATGCGGTCGTTCGCTACCCTCGGGGCACGGTCCAAGATCCATGGCGATTCAAGTGAGTCAGCTCCGGGCTCGAAGAAACCGAAACCACAGCGCGAACAGGGTGGCTTGAACAACGCTTGCCGCCATGCCAACGACGGCGGTCCGCACAACAAAGCCACGGAAATTTTCAGGATCAGTCAGCGGAAATCTCATCCAGCTGAAAAACAGTCCGCTGACCAGCGCGATTGCGCCCCCGCCGAGGAGTAGTTGCAGGCGACGGGATTCGGGAATTTTTCCCGCGGAAGCTTCCGCGGGCTTGGCGTGCCAGAACCAATGGACATAAACCAACAGCACAGCGAGGAAACCGAACACCGTACTCGCGTGTTGCAGGCAGCGATAGGCCGGTAGCGGCGCGATTCCCGGCACGGAGATCATGCGCTGCAGCATGGGCGCCTGCTGGACCGGCCATCCCCATGAATGCGTAAAGGAATCCCAAATGACATGAGTCAGTGCCCCCACCAAGATCGACATGCAAACGGTGAGAAAACGGCGACCGGGACCAAACGAAAACTCATCGGCCAAGGGCAGCAGTCGGAGTCGATGGGATTCCGGCGCCAATTCCAGCAGCGGGCCCTTGAGTAGTTCATGCCACAGCCAGAGCAGCACAAGGCTCGTCGGGAGACAGATCGCGCAGAGCCCCGTCAGCGTGTGACTGGCGTGGCTGTCGAAGTTCAATGGGAGCGCCCGCTCCAACGGCCGAAGCATGTATTCGAAGTCCGGTGACATGCAGCCGATGACCATTGCCGAAAACACGAGTCCCGTGCGTCGCAACGGAATCACTGCCAAGGGATGAGAAAGGGTGAAGGGCATCTAGTTCATTGTCCCGGTGAAAACTGCTTGCGCATGAAACGATCCCCATCTTGAAACTTCCAGTCTTCCCATCCCAGGTTGCGATAAAATCCCACCGCCTGGAGCGTTTCGTCCACGTCTGTAGTAAGCCAGGTCTCTTCCCAGCCGCTTTCGACCAACCACGCTTCAACCTCGTTCATCAAAGCCCGGCCAATACCACGACCCTCGTATTCCTTGAGCAAGGCAATCACCCACATTTCGCCCTTGGTGCGATCACCCATGGTGAAACCGACGATCCGACCATCCTCCTCGCACAGCCAACCCTGGTGCGAACCGTCCTCAAGCATCTTGGTCACCGATTCGATGGTGATTCCAAATTGTGTCAATTCCTCAGCGCCATTGGGATTGTGCCAAGTGGCGATACGCACCTCAAAGATGGACGGCAGGTCTTCAATTTCGATTCCCCGAATTTTCACGGCTCGACACAATCTGAAACAACTTTTGAAACTGACGCCAGCCCTTTTGGCTAGGGTGTGTTCGAAAACCGTTCAACACAACCAGTCATAGATGGAGGCCAAG
>JBMYQZ010000878.1:0-2158 GCA_049601855.1 Limisphaerales bacterium
CTCGAGTCTCTTGATGCCCCTGGGCGGTGAACCGGGCCAACTCATCGCCCGGGATCTGAAGAATTGGGACGTTCGACTTCGCCGAGTGCCCATCACCCAAGATACACGAACCAACGTGATGGTGACCCCTGACTCCGGTCATCAGCTACGATTCAATCCTAAGGGTCCCAAACTTTCAACCGAAGAATGGGCCTCGGTATTCGCCGAATCCGAGCAGGGCTTCCGCAAACACCGGCTGACCGTCCTGTCCGGTTCACTCCCCCGCTCCGCGCCCGCTGGTACTCATGCCAAACTGATCCGAGCGGCCAGGCGATTCGAACAACCCGTCATTCTGGATTGCGACGGACCCGCCCTACGTCTGGGTGTGGAGGCAAAACCGTTCCTCATCAAACCGAATCGATTTGAACTCTCCCAATGGCTTGGTCGGGAAGTGTCGAAACCAGCGGAGGTGATTGCCGGCGCGCGCGAACTTTCCGGCGCTGGCAGTGCCTGGGTCTTCGTCTCCCTGGATGCCGGCGGTGGAGTCTTGGTTCACGACGCCGAAAACTTTGTCGCGGTAGCCAAAGCACCGCGGGTGAAGGCGCTCAATGAAGTAGGAGCCGGCGACGCCCTACTCGCGCAATTGTCCGGTCAGATTGCAAACGGTCAGGAACCGACGGAGTGGCTACGTTGGGGTATCGCAACCGGAACCGCATTTGTCCAAGCACCCGCCGGCACCCTGCCGAACCAAAAATCAATTGATCGTCTCGCCAAATCCGTTCGCGTACAAATCAAGAAACCATGAAACGCACTCTGCTCCTGCTCTTGTTGATTTTCGCATCGCAACTCGAGGCAGCGAAACGTCCGAACATTATCCTCTTTCTGGTTGATGACATGGGGTGGACGGATCTGGGTTGCTACGGCAGCGACCTCTACGAGACACCCAACATCGATCGTTTGGCAGATGAAGGCATTCGTTTTCGGCGAGCCTACGCCGCGTGCACCGTGTGCTCCCCCACCCGCGCAGCGATTCTGACCGGTATGTATCCGGCGCGATTGCACGTCACCGACTTCATCGCCGGCCATCCGTTTCACAACACCAAGCTGCGAATTCCCGATTGGACCAAGCAACTAAACGTGGAACACGTGACTATCGCGGAGGAATTGAAGCGCTTGGATTACAAGACCGCCCACATCGGCAAATGGCATCTCACACCGCGGGATGGTGTTGAGCATCCTGACCTTTGGCCGGAAGCGCAGGGTTTTGACAAGAACATCGGTGGCTTCTCCGCCGGCGCACCGGGCAGCTATCACTGGCCCTATGGACGCGGCCGAGACAAGCAACAGGGCAAAGTGATCAACCTGCCGAACAAAGGGAAACAAGGTGACTACCTCACGGATACGCTGACAGATGAGGCGGTGAAGATCATTCAGGAATGGAAGGACGATCCGTTCTTCATCTACTTCTCATACTACAACGTGCATACGCCCTTGCAGGCCAAGGCAGAATACGTGAAGGAATTTGAAGGCAAGGTGAAGAACGGCGCCCGACACACCAACCCAACTTATGCCGCGATGATCCGGAGTCTGGACGAGTCGGTGGGACGGGTCCTGAATCAGTTGGAAAATCACGGCCTGAGCGATGACACGATCATCATGTTCACGGCGGACAACGGAGGCTTGATCGAACAAGGCAACAAAGTCCGGGTGACTTCAAACCTACCAGTTCGCAATGGCAAAGGCTCCGTTTACGAAGGTGGCGTTCGCGTCCCGGGGATCATCAAGTGGCCGGGAGTGGTCACTGGTGGGCAGGTGAATTCATTCCCCATCATCTCAATGGATTTTCTCCCCACGATTCTGGACATTGTGGAAATCAAGCCCACCAACAGGCCTGATGGAATCAGCCTGACCAAACTGCTCCGCGGGCAATCGATTGATCGTCGAAGCGAACTTTTCTGGCACTATCCACACTATCACTCGATGGGTGGTGTTCCGTATACCGCGATGCTGAGTGGCAACCATCGCCTCATTCACTTTCATGAAGATGATCGTCTGGAGTTTTACGACATCGCCAATGATCCACATGAGAACACGAACCTCGCTTCCTCAAGACCCCAACTTGCAAAGCACTTCCTCTCGCGTATGAACGCTTGGCGCAAGAGAGTCGATGCGCAGATGC
>JBMYQZ010000879.1:0-2155 GCA_049601855.1 Limisphaerales bacterium
GTGCGGACGGGGCGGCTCATCAGGGGATGTAGTCCATGTCGTTGCGAGGGTTCAGGTGGTACTCGGAACCGTAGTTGTCGGTCACGATGCCCTGGATGCCGACGAACTGGTCGTTGATGCGGAGATGAACGAGAAACTGGTAAGGAACGAGGAAGCCTGAATCGCGCAACAGTTCGCTCCAGAGAATGTCATTTACCAGGCTGTGGTCACGTTGGTTGACGAGATTGAATTGTCGGCGGCCAAAGAAGAGGTCCTTCTTGCGAAACTTGATCCGCCAGGACTTCTTGAAGCCAAGGTAATGATCCGAATGCCACCCGCGGTAACGGATGTCCACCGGATAGCGGGTGCCGGCGTAGGTGAAGAAAGCGGGGACGTACGGCCAGGAAAAGTTGTCACCGGAGTAGCGGGAGAACTTGGTCCTCTGTCCCGTCTGCGCACGCGGTAACACAGCGGACAATTCGTGTTGGCTGACTTCGAGAATTTCCAGGTTCATCACGGGCAGGTGAGTGAAGGCGAGATGGTCCCTTGGTGGTTCGGGGCTGGGTTCCGTTGCCGGGCGCAAGACGTCGGTGCCTGTGGCGGTGACCTGATTGATAAAGTCCTCTTCGAGTTGATCGAGCGAAAGGGAGTCCGCTTCAAAGCTGGGTGGAAAGGCGAGGAGTATTGGCGTGGCCAACAGTGCCAGGATGAGCATCCCGGCGTTCACGATCCGGGTGAAGCGGGTGTTCGTGTGACTGCCACCAAGGGAAAGAAATCGAAAGAGAATGCTGCGCTTTTCCCAACCGAACAGCAGGGCCACCGCGATGATGGTGATCGTCAGGTTGAAGATCAGTCGTGCATCCGTCCAGTCGATGTCGAAGGGCAGGCCGGGGATCAATTCGCCGATCGTGTCAGGGCGAATGGAGAAGATGACGATCAAAGCAGCCAGCAACAGGAGGTATAGCCGGCTGAGGATCTTGATTATCTTCTCCGCCGACATCGGGTCACCACGGATAGATCGCGCGGACGGCGCTGAGATATTTGGAGTGACGCTGGTGCCGCGGCGGAAGCAGGCTGGACACGCGGCCGGCATCGACTGCGTGGTCATGGTCATATTTCAATTCGATCACCACGTGAGGAGGAGCGCCTTCCTTCTTGAGACGTTGGCCGGCGATGCCGGCGGAATACCACTGCAGATCGGTGTCGATGGTGATTCGGGCTTTGCGATCGTTGGAGAGGTAGTAGCGGCGATGGTAGCGGACAAGAGTGACGGGGCGTTGCGCCAACGCGATCTCACGATCGAGTTTTCCGGGTTCGATGGTCTTCAAAGCTGGTTCCACCGCCGACCATGGTTTTTCTTCAGTGAGTTCAAAGGGCTGGAGCTCGTAGCGGCGCTTGTCGTTCATCTGGTTGTGTTTGACTTTCACCTCAAGGATCGGTTTCTCGACGCGCCCGGTGAGGTCGCCATACCAGCGAATCCGATACTTCTCGCGATGTTGGGTGCCCTCGACGTGTTCGTTGAACTTCTTGAATTCTTCGGTCTCGAGGTAGATCGAGTTGACGTCCCGGGGGTGATAGATCTCGCGGAACAACTCGGGGTGCAGTTTAAGAAAACACTGGAACTCCGACAGTAATTCCGTCGGCAGGGCGTACTTGTATTCGTAGCGGTAGGCCATGTCAGAAATGTCCGATCCGATTCAGATTCGTCTGGAGGTTGGTGATGGCGGAGTAGCTCGCATATTGGGTGAGAAACTCGGCGTCGGGATGGCCTTCGCCAACGCGCGCTTCAAACGATTCCATGCAACAGTATCAGTGAGTGAATGAGGCTAGGGGCAGGCAGATTCAATGTCAATTTGGGTAGGTGATAACGATCGGGTTGTTGCTCGATCGGGAATCCGATTGGCCAGTCATTTTCTACGCCTGATCAAGATCGAGCGGCACAATCCCGCTGTGAGAGCGGACGTTCGATGGGCTTTGTGCCTCGTCTTTGTGGGGCAGGTGATTGCCTCGGGCCAAGCTGCGCACGACCGGGAGTAAGCCTCCCGAGGATTGGGATCGTTGATGTCGCGCCGACGGTGGCGGCTTTGCTGGGGCTTGAGATGAAGAACGTGGACGGTCGAGTTCTAAGAGAATTTCTGAAATGACTCGGTTTGACCTGGCCTTCAGCCACGTCAGA
>JBMYQZ010000880.1:0-2152 GCA_049601855.1 Limisphaerales bacterium
GTGATTTAACCCCGCGAACAAAATGCTGAAACACGAACTCGTTCATCCGCAAATCAATGAAGTCCTCGGGCGCTCGGGGCACCATTCGAAAATCCTGATCGCCGACGGCAACTACCCCGCTTGGAACAAGAAGGGACCGAACGCCGAGGTTATCTCCCTGAATTTGTCTCCCGGATGCGTCACAGTCTCCCAGGTTCTCAAGGCGATCATGAGCGCGGTCGTGCTCGACGACATCAACACGATGGGCATTCCGGCGGACGATCCCTACGCGCAGGAAGGCGATCCGCCCGTCTGGAACGAGTATCGTGACATCATCAAAGCCTCCGGAGCCGACCTCGAGTTGAAGCCAATTCAGAAATGGGACTTCTACGACGCCGTTGCTTCCCCTGATCACGTTCTGACGGTGCAGACTGCAGACCAAGCTCTTTGGGCAAACTTGTTACTCACAATGGGCTGCCGTACTTGACCCCATCCTTTCGAAGGCAAAAGAAAAGGCCGGCTGAAATCAGCCGGCCTTTTTCGTGGAAAGTCCTGGATCAGACGTCGCAAACCTTCGCGGCGTGACGCAGCGCACCGATCTTGTCATCCCAAGTGGGAATGAATTCCTGGGCGACGTAGAGATCGTATTTGGTCTTGAGAATCTCACGCATGACGGCCGGGTAATTGATTTCCTGGCGTCCATCCAGTTCCGCCCGACCGGGGTTGCCCGCGGTGTGATAGTGGCCGATGTAGTCCTTGTACTTACGGATTCGGCGGATAACGTCTCCGTTCATGATGGACACGTGATAGATGTCGAAAAGCAATTTCATGTTCGGAGAATCCACCTTCTTGATCATGTCAATGCAGTGATCGACGTCGTCGCCAAAATAGCCGGGATGGCCCTTCATTGGATGGGAGTCGTCGACGGAATTCAGATGTTCGAGGACGAGATTCACGCCTTTGTTCTCCGCGTAACCAACTGCCTTTTTCCAACCATCGATGCAATTGCGCTCGCCTTCCTTGTCCGAGATCCCCGGCACACGCATGCCCGTGAAAGTAATGACACTTTTGCAATTCACCTTCACCGCAACGTCGATTGACTTCTTGAGCGTTTCCACCGTTTTGTCGTGGTTACTGCGATCAAACGGGCCGGTCTTGAATCCATGTGAACTCACGAGCGAAATCTTCAGGCCCATGTCCATGACGGCCGGGTAATCGTCCTGACTGATACCCTCCATTGCGGGAATGCCGATATCCTTGCAGGCCTTGGCCAAATCGAGCGAACTGATCGGGTTCGGTTTCTGCTTGAAACACCAGCCCATCACCGACTGTTTGATACGTCCTTTCGTGATCTTCCAATCAGGATCAATCTTGGCGGTGGGTTTGCCGGCAAATCCGAATGGGGCGAAAGCGGCGCCAGCAGCGAGAGTCACACCGGCCTTCAGCAGGCCGCGACGAGAGAGTGAGGAAGAGTTTTGATTCATGACTTGGTGAGGGGCATTGAAAGGCGCACCGACGAATTCGCAAGCGGAAAAGGCTTTACCAAAATCGTTCTCTTCGATTTCTTGTCCCGCCATGTCCTCCGAGTCACCGATGCCGAAAAAGCTTTTGCTCAAGCCCGGTATGCAGGCGCGTTTTGTGAATACGCCCGCCGGCTTCTGGCATCTCTTCGGCACTTTGCCCAAGAGCGTGGCTCTCCAATCCGGCGGACAGGAAACGAGCGACTGGGTGCTCGTCTTCGCCAAGACTCGCAAAGAACTCCTCACCCACGGTCCTGGCGCCCTCCAGTCACTCAAGGAAGGCGGCACGTTCTGGGCCGCTTATCCGAAGAAGAATTCCGGCGAACAAACCGACCTGACGAACAAGGAAGGTTGGGAACCCATCACCGACGGAGGATTTGAATCAGTCGGCACGGCGTCGATTGACGATGTCTGGGCGGCAATGCGCTGGAAGCCGGTTTCGTAGCTCTGTCGTTTTAACTGCGAGGGCTTCGCCTTCATCGGCCGTGAAAGCCGCAAAAAAGGGCGGGCGACCGAAGTCGCCCGCCCAGCGCGTTTGTCGATACTCAACTACTGATTACCGGCAATTCCGTGATAGGCCTCCATGCCGTGCTCACCGATATCGAGACCTTCAGCCTCTTCATCTGCGCTCACGCGGACACCCATGATCGCCT
>JBMYQZ010000881.1:0-2152 GCA_049601855.1 Limisphaerales bacterium
GAGGAAGAGCCGGAGTCACGTTGGGAAATCGATGCGCAATTGATGGCGCAGGCGGGTATGAATGTCGTCCGTATGGGCGAGTTTTCGTGGGGCCTCAGCGAAAAGAAGGAGGGGGAGTACGATTTCGATTGGTTGAAGCGGGCGATGGATGCGTTCTCCAAGCACGGGATCAAGGTCGTGTTGGCGACCCCGACGGCGGCTCCGCCGATCTGGTTGACGCAGAAGTATCCGGAGATTCTTCCCTTGGATTACAAGGGCAACGTCCGCGGCGAAGGCACGCGGCGCTCTTACTCGCTCAACAGCGATGTCTATTGGGAATTCTCCAAGAAGATTGTCACCAAGATGGCCGAGGTGTTGGGTGAACACGAAGACCTGGTGGCGTGGCAGATCGACAATGGCATCGGTCGTCACAACACGGAGTTTTCGTTCAACCCAGAGACCAAGAAGGATTGGCACGAGTGGTTGAAGGCAAAGTACGGCGAGGTCGATAACCTCAACACGATGATGGGCCTGAACTTCTGGGGGCAGGTCGTCACGGAATGGGAGCAGGTGCCAATGCCATCGAACGCGCCGGCGCCACACAACCCGGCCTTGCTGACTGATTGGCGACGATTCTCAAGTGACACCGCGGTGGCTTATATCCGCATGCAGTCGGAGATCCTGCAGGAAGCGACGCCGAATATTCCGGTCACCACGACTTTCCGTCCGTATGCGACGCAGATCGATCCGTTTGATCTCGCTGACACGATCGATTTTGTCTCGCTCGACAGCGAACCGGTGGCGGGCAAGAAGTCCGCAGCGGCGGCGATGAACCTCGACATAGCGCGCAGCCTGAAGAAGGACGACGAAGCGGAAGGCTTCTGGGTGATGGAGCAGAAGGCCAGTCACGTGAGCTATGGCGAGGCGAATTCACTCAGCCGGCCTGGGCAGGCGCGAATTTACACCTACCAATTGCTGGCGCGCGGAGCGACAGGCATCCTCTATTTCTATTGGCGGCAGCCGCGGATTGGTCCGGAGAAGTTCTATGGTGGCGTGCTTACCCACGATGGGCGGGCGGAGAACCGATTGTACGACGAAGTTTTGGAGTTGGGTGAGGAAATGCAGCAACTGGCCCCGGCCTTGGCGGGCACGCAGGTGTCGGCCGACGTCGCAATCATGATCAGCCAGGAAAACGAATGGGCGCAGGATCAGCCGATGCGGCCCAATCGCTATTTCAACCAGCGCGACCATGTAACGCTTTTCTACAACGCACTCTACGAGAAGAACATCCTCGTCGACTTTGTGCGGCCGGGCGAAGACCTGTCGAACTACAAGCTGATCATCGCACCCTCCGTGCATGCCTTGGCCGGTGAAGAGGCGGACATGTTGAAAGAATACGTGGAGAACGGCGGCACGGTCGTGGGCACGTTCAACACGGGCCTGGTGAACGAAAGCCACATCGCGCCGATCAACGGGATTCCGTACGAATTGACGGACTTGTTCGGCCTTGAGGTGTTGGAGTTCGATCCGATGCCACCAGGAACGGACAACCATCTGACTTTCAAGGGCAACTTCCCGACCACGGCCCTGCATCCGGCACAAATCTGGTGCGATGTCATCGAACCGCACGATTGCGAAGTGATCGGAACGTATGCGTTGGATTTTTATGCCGGCCGTCCGGCCATGACGAGCAACGACTATGGGAATGGTCGAGCGATTTACCTCGGCACGATGAGTCATCCGGAGTTTTACAACGACTTGACACTCTGGTTGCGCAACACCGTCGGACTGGCGCCGCTGATGCGCGTGCCCGAACAGATCGAAGTGGGCATGCGTCAGCGCAGTGATTATCGTTTGTATTTCCTGATCAACCATCAGGATGCGCCGGTGCACGTGCAGTTTTTCAAGCCGGTGCATGACTACATGACCGATCAGCAGATTTCGGGCGGCTATGATGTGCCGGCCAACGGTGTACTGATTGTCGATGAAAACCTCTGACAACTCGCCGAAGCGGTCCAAGACCTACTCCGAACGGAGACAGATCCTGGCTGCTTGGCGGGGGGTTGATATTTCGCCACTGGCGGTGGCCCGGGAGGATCGTCATCATTCGATGGACGGACTGGTGAAGCAGGTGCTTTCCGGGATCGGGCTGGACCGCAAGCGGGGCGAAGCG
>JBMYQZ010000882.1:0-2139 GCA_049601855.1 Limisphaerales bacterium
CAGGAGACGGATATCGTGGAACTCGACACGGCCATCGGCCGGCTCTCCCGGATGGATGCCATGCAGAATCAGCAGATGGCTCTGGAACTGAAACGGCGGCAGGAAACCCGCCTCCAGCGGGTCAAGAACGCCCTCAAGAACATCGACCGGGGCAAATACGGAATCTGCGGCAAATGCCGCAAACCCATCGACGAATCCCGCCTCGAAGTCCAAGCAGACGCGGTGATGTGCATCGCTTGTGCAAAATGATTTCTCTCGAACCTCCGTTTCCGGGCCGAACATGGGAGAATGGTATCTCCTTGTTTTTGAACGCTGATTTTCTAAGGCTTTCTGAAAGCGAATGAGCAACCGGTCCCTGGTCATTGTTCCCACCTACAACGAGCGCGATAATCTCGAGCCGTTGGCGGCTCGTATTCGGAAGCTGCCCAAGAAGGTGGATCTGCTGGTCGTGGATGACAATTCGCCCGATGGGACGGGGGAACTCGCGGATGAGTTGGCGGCGAAGTACAAGCAGATTCATGTGCTGCATCGCCAGGAGAAGAACGGTCTCGGGCGCGCCTATCTTGCGGGTTTCAAGTGGGCGTTGGAGCGGGATTACGAGTTGATCATGGAGATGGATGGGGACTTCTCGCACAACCCGGACGACATTCCCAAGTTTCTGGATGCGGCGGAGAAACATGATCTGGTCCTGGGCTCGCGCTATTGCAATGGCATTCGCGTTATCAATTGGCCGCTTAGTCGCTTG
This sequence comes from Limisphaerales bacterium, assembly GCA_049601855.1. GTDB lineage: Bacteria > Verrucomicrobiota > Verrucomicrobiia > Limisphaerales > JAYPXF01. The sequence continues at coordinate 746 of JBMYQZ010000882.1, forward strand.
GTCCTCAGTATGGGGGCGGGGCTCTACGTTCGGTTGATCACCGGGATGCCGTTCTCGGATCCGACCGGCGGCTTCAAGTGTTTCCATCGCCGAGCCTTGGAATCGCTCGATCTCGACGCGGTTACTTCCAACGGCTACAGCTTTCAAATCGAGCTCAGCCACAAGATCTGGCGACAGGGTTTGAGCGTCGGGGAGGTGCCGATCATCTTCACGGATCGTTTCATCGGTACGTCGAAGATGTCAGGGCACATTGTGTGGGAGGCTCTTTGGGTGGTCTGGCGGGTGCTTTTCGAGAACCGCTGCGACCGTTCGCCGCGGGCGAAGAAAAAGTAGCCCTTCCGCTTTTCCCGATCTGCACTACGGTCCTCGACATCATCGCGATTATCTCCGGAACGAATCGTCCCGACAGCAATACCCGCAAGGTCGCCGCCCAGATTGAGTCACTCTATGAGGGATTGAACGTGGAGACCAAGATGCTGGATCTGGCGGATTTGCCGGCGGAAATCTTTGCCCCAAGTTCCTATGAGGAGAAACCGGCCTCCTTCAAGGCGTTCTCACAGACCGTGTTGGATGCGGACGGGTTGGTCGTCGTGACGCCTGAGTACAACGGAGGAATGCCGGGCGTTCTGAAATACTTCATCGACATGCTGGAGTTTCCAGAAAGTTTCGAGGATCGGCCGGTTTGTTTCATTGGGATTGCCGCGGGAATGTGGGGGGCATTGCGGCCGGTGGAACAGTTACAGTCGATCTTTGGCTATCGCAACGCGCACATTTTTCCCGGACGGGTCTTCGTGCCGGGAGTCTTCAAGCTGATTGGCGACGACGGAAAGTTGAACGACGAGAAGCTGATCGAACGGTTGCAGAAGCAGGCGGTTGGTTTCGTTGAATTCGTCGGACGAATCCGATCGTAATCAGCTCTTCAACAACTCACTGACCACTCGGCATTCTCGCTGGTTGGTCAAGGACCTCTCCTGGCCGTTGTATTGGAAGGTCAGCTTCTTGTGGTCGAGACCGAATTGGTGGAGGACGGTGGCCTGGTAATCGTTGGGGGTAACCTTATCCACGACGGCACGGTGGCCAAATTCATCGGTCTCGCCGTAGGTCATGCCCCCCTTGAAGCCGCCGCCGGCAATCCAGCAGCTGAATCCTTGGCCGTTGTGATCGCGGCCTTCTTTTTCTTTCACGCCACCGTTGTTTTCCGTGACAGGCAGGCGGCCAATTTCGCCGCCCCAATGAACGATCGTGGAGTCAAGCAGGCCGCGGGCTTTCAGATCGCGAACGAGCGCCGCGGCAGGTTTGTCCGTGCGAGCGCAAATCGCGGGAAGGGATGTCGCGATGCTGGTGTGATTGTCCCAGGGCTGTCGGGCGAGGAAGAGTTGCACGAAGCGGACTCC
>JBMYQZ010000883.1:0-2136 GCA_049601855.1 Limisphaerales bacterium
GCAGCATTGCCGTGGAAGGCGTCGTCCAAGAATCTCCCGGCAAAGGGCAGCGGGTCGAAATTCACGCCAAGTCGCTGAAACTGCTGGGCACGGCCGATGTCGAGACTTATCCACTGCAGAAAAAACGTCATTCGCTGGAATTTCTTCGCGACATTGGTCACCTGCGTTCACGGACGAATTTGTTGGGTGCCGTTTTCCGTGTTCGCAGCCGACTTTCTTTTGCCGTGCACCAGTTCTTTCAGGAGCGCGGGTTCCATTACGTTCACACCCCGATCATCACGACGAGTGACTGCGAAGGGGCGGGTGAGTTGTTTCAGCTGACAACGCCCTCGCTGGATTCGAAGGAAGAGTTCTTCGGCCGCCCCGCGTTCCTGACCGTCAGTGGGCAACTGGAGGCGGAGACCTTGGCGTGTTCCATGTCAAAGGTTTACACCTTCGGCCCAACCTTCCGCGCCGATCCGTCGAATACTTCCCGGCACGTCTCCGAGTTTTGGATGATTGAACCGGAGATGGCTTTCTGCGATCTCGCTGGGGACATGGACGCGGCGGAGGAATTCATCAAGGCCATGATTGAGTTCGTCCTGAAGGATTGCTCCGAAGATCTCACGTTCTTCAACAAGTTCGTCGACAAGGAGCTGCTGACCCGATTGGAGTCGGTGGTGTCGAAAAAGTTCAAACGCATCCCGTTCAACCAGGCCGTCGAGATCCTTCAGGCATCCGGTCGGGAATTTGAGCATCCGGTCGGGTTGACCATCGCGTTGCAATCCGAACACGAACGGTTCCTGACCGAGGAACATTTCAAGTGTCCGGTCACCGTTTTCAATTATCCGAAGGAGATTAAGCCTTTTTACATGCGGGCCAATGATGATGCCCAGACTGTGTCCGCCATGGATGTCCTGGTTCCGGGTATCGGCGAAATTGTCGGAGGTTCCCAGCGCGAAGAGCGTTTCGAAGTGCTGGAACAAAACATGAAGCGTTGTGGTGTCGAACCGGAGGGGCACAAATGGTACTCTGATCTGCGGAAATACGGCACCGTTCCGCATGCCGGCTTTGGCCTCGGCTTCGAACGGTTGATCATGTATCTCACCGGAGTAGCCAACATCCGCGACGTTATTCCGTTCCCGCGTACGCCGGGGCACGCCAGTTTCTGATTTCTCAAGCACCATGAAAATCGACTCCCACCAGCACTTCTGGAATTACGATGCCGAGCAATACCCGTGGATGACGGATTCGCTTGGCATCCTCCGTCGTGACTTTGCGCCAGCTGACCTGAAGCAGGAACTCGACGATGTCGGCATCGATGGCTGCGTTGCCGTACAGGCTCGGCAGACACTTGAAGAAGGTCGTTGGCTGTGTTCCCTGGCTGACGAGAACCGTTTCATCAAGGGCGTGGTTGGCTGGGTGGACTTGCGTTCGGAATCAGCAGATGAACAATTGGAAGAATTGAACGCGCATCCTCGTTTCGTGGGTGTGCGACACGTCGTTCAGGACGAACCGGACGATCGCTTCATCGTCGGTGAGGAGTTCATGCAAGGTATCTCGTTACTGGCCAAGTACGAGCTGCGCTACGATATTCTGATTTATCCGAAGCAACTGCCGGCGACCTTGGAATTTGTCAAAAAGTTTCCGGATCAACCCTTCGTGCTCGACCACATAGCGAAGCCGCCGATCAAGGGCGGGACCCCGCAAGGGTGGGATGTTCAGATGAAGCAGTTGGCCAAGTTCCCCAACGTCAGGTGCAAGGTTTCGGGCATGGTTACCGAAGCGGATTGGAGCAATTGGGAGGTGGAACACTTTGACCCGTATCTCGACGTGGTGCTGGAGGCCTTTGGGCCGAAGCGTTTGATGTATGGATCGGACTGGCCGGTGTGCACCTTGGCCGGGACTTACAAACAGGTTCACTCACTGGCCCTGCGCCTGGCGGATCGCCTGAGTGAATCCGAGAGGGATTTGTTCTGGGGCGGCAACGCGATGGAGTTCTACGGATTGGCATCGGAAGACGAGTAAGCAGTATGAACATCAGCGAAAATGAAATGGGCCGGGCCTGTGTGGTTGGGCCGGCCGGCCGTTTGGACGGCAACTGTAAACGCCGTTCCAATAGTGCGGCACAGGGCGGACGAAAAGTGCGGCGGTTGG
>JBMYQZ010000884.1:0-2133 GCA_049601855.1 Limisphaerales bacterium
TTGTATACTCAGTTGAAATGGGAACGCGGCATGTTGAGCCTCATTCTGGCGCAAGTGACCATCCAGGTGCCGATGGTCGCCATCATCGTGCGTGCGCGTCTGGAGGTGTGGGCCGCGGTTTACGAAGAAGCCGCGGCCGATCTGGGCGCCTCTCCTGCCAAGCGATTTCGCATGATCACGATCCCGATGATTCGACCAGGCATCATCGCGGGTGGATTGCTCGCGTTCACGATCAGCCTAGGAGATTTTGTGATCAGCTATTTCACCGCTGGCGCCGGCTCGCGAACCGTTCCGCTGGAAGTCTACCGCTACCTGAAGGACGACCGCGGAGACGAGATTCATGCACTGGCCTCAATCCTGATCCTCGCCAGCCTTTGTTGCGCCGTGGCCGTCGCCATGCTGCAACGCTCGCGGAAATTGGAAACGGTCGAATACGGAGAGGTTTAAGCTGCGATCTGTTTCTTCGGCACGAATTCGCTGCAGCGTTTTCCACCTGGAAACATCTTGTGGGGATTGAAGCGCCGTTCCGGGTCGAAGACATCACGCAAGCTCATCATCACGTCCAAGGTTTCCGCCGAGAACTGTCGCGCCATGAAACTGACCTTCTCGATACCGATTCCGTGTTCGCCGGTCACGCTGCCGCCCAACTCGACACATTTCTCGAGGATATCTTCGCCCGCCTTCACGGCTTTGGCCACTTCTTCGGGAATGCGATCATCGAACAGGATCAACGGATGAATGTTGCCATCGCCTGCATGAAAGACATTCGGGATGCGCAGTTCATATTTCTGACTGGTGGCGAGAATGAATTGCATGATTTCCGGCAGCTTGGATCGGGGAACCACGCCGTCTTGGGTCAGGTAACTAGGGCTCAAGCGCCCGATGGCGCCAAAGGCACGCTTGCGACATTTCCATAAGTCGGCCCGCTCCTGCTCCGACTTGGCCAGGCGCACTTCACGCGCTCCGTTGTTCTTGCAGATATCAATGACGCGATCGACCTGTTCATTCATGCCGGCGTCCAATCCGTCGAGTTCGACAATAAGCAAGGCGCCGGCATCCAGCGGGAATCCGAAATGATAAGCCTCTTCAATCGCGCCAGTGATCAGTTGATCCATCATCTCCAAGGCGCCGGGCACAATCCCCGCACCAATGATGTCGCTCACAGTCTGACTCGCCGCCTCGACACTTTCGAAAACGCCCAACATCGTCTTGTAAACCTTTGGGGCCCGGATCAGGCGAACGAGCACACGAGTCACGATCCCGAACATCCCCTCGCTGCCGATCGCGCCGCCACGCAAATCGTAGCCATCCACATCGTCACCGGATTCCGGATCGGAACCCAGCCAGACAATCTCGCCATCCGGAAGCACCATCTCGAAGCCCAGGATATGGTTTGTGGTCACGCCATATTTCAGGGTGTGCGGTCCGCCGGAATTCGTGCCGACGTTGCCGCCGATCGTGCATGCGGGTTGGCTGGATGGATCCGGAGCGTAGAGCAGTCCGTTGCCCTTCACACGCTGGGTGATCCAAGCGTTGACGACTCCCGCCTGCACCATGGCGCGGCGATTGCGGTAGTCGACGTCCTCGATGGTGTTCATCCGCGAGAGGCCGATCATCACCCCGCCAGTCACCGCGAGAACAGTTCCGCTCAGACTCGTACCAGCCCCGCGGGGTATCACCGGCAGATCTTCCTCGGCGCAGAGCTTTACGACGGCGGCGACTTCTCGTGTATTGGCCGGCAAGACGACTGCGCCGGGCAGCTTCTTCTCCAGCGTATAGGCGTCGCATTCGTACACCATCAGGTCTGCCGGATCATTCAGAACGTTCTCGTCTCCCACGATTTCGCGTAATCGGCCGACCACCTTGGCGCTGACTTCCACCGCATCACTGTCTGGCATGCCGAAATTTCACAAATCTGCGCGGGACTGTCGAGTCGGGCACAATTCGGCCTTTTCTTCCCGCGCTCATTTCTTAACCTCCGCCGCCATGGATATACCTGCTGCTTTCGAAGCCCCGACGCGTTTGTTGCTCGGCCCCGGCCCCAGCAACGCCGCCCCCGAAGTGCTCGCAGCACTCTCCCAACCGCTCGTCGGGCATCTCGATCCCCTATTCGTCAACATGATGGAGGACATC
>JBMYQZ010000885.1:0-2133 GCA_049601855.1 Limisphaerales bacterium
CCGGATCTGCCAGCAGCGGAAACAAGAAGAAGAAAAAGAAGTGAAGCCGTGGAAACGTTGCCCGCCAGACACCATTTATTCCTGTGTTGCGCGTGGGTTGTTCTCTCCTCTGGCTGCACTGCTTTCCGCGACACCAGACCTGCCGGTCCCAACGATCTCCGAGTGAAACTGGAATTACCGTCCACCATTCCGGCGGGCAAGGGATTCCGGGTCATCGTCAAAGTCCTGAACAAGAGCGACAGGCCAGTACGCATTCACCGTCCCGCAGAAACCACATTCTGTGTGTTCACGGATTCCACAGGTCGAAAAGTGGAGCCTCGAATTCACCGATTGGTATCATTCAGCGGTCCTCCCATAGAAGAGACTTTGATTCTGGAACCGGGGGACTACGAGTTCGATGTGATGCGCTTTCGGTGGTCGCGAGAGCATCAGTACAGGTGGTATATCGATGAAAAGTCGTCCCTTGATTTGCGGCCAGGCACATACCGGGCTCACGCCGTGTTCCGAGATTTGGGGGATCGAATCATTGAATCCGAACGAAGAGAGATCGCTGTCATCCCGCGCTGAAAGCTGAATCCAGCTTCGAGTTGCGTTCCCCGCAGCCAGACGACATTTGGTCAAAGTCCCGATTGTGTGATGAGGCTACGAAGACTATTCGGGCGTTGCCTATCGAGAGTTCGACACAGCCAGACTTTTCAGGGCTGATCCCCCACCCCGGCATAGGGGATTTCCGCCGACCGCTCGGAGATTTGCCGATTTCGAAGATGGCTATCCAGATGAGATGTTGTTGGCAGTCGAACGACAACGTTCCAACAGAACAACATGCTCACCATCAAACATTCCCTCCACCATTTCGGACGCGTCAACGCCTTCCATCGTTGGTTCCACAAAACCCCGACAGCGAAAGACGCCTGCCGCTTGACCTTCTACTACCATTGCGCTGCGACCCGACACATTCCCGGTTTCGTCCGCGTTCCGAAGTTTACCAAGACGATCGACCTCACGCAGACCGAGGAACAGATCACCGGCAACTACAACAAGAGCACGCGCTACGAAGTACGCCGTGCCGAGCGGGAGAACATCGAATTCTCGGTGGGAGCCGAGCAGGAAGAGTTCTTTCAATTTTACAACGAATTCGCCGCCTCCAAGGGCTTTGACCTGATGAGCCGTGACGAACTTGAGCGCTACTGGCCCAACATCCGAATCCTCAAAGCCTGTCACGAAGGCCAACCGCTCGTCATGCACGCCTACCTGATGGACGAAGAGGCCAGCCGTGGACTCATGCTTTACTCCGCCTCTCACTACCGCAACCAGGACGACAACCAGTCCCGCCGACTCGTCGGCCGTGCCAATCGTTACCTGCATCACCGCGCCATCACGTGGATGCGCGAGAATGGCATCCGGACATACGACTTCGGCGGCTACGCAAAAGACACCGAAGACAAGGCATTGCAGGCCATCAACACCTTCAAGGACAACTTTGGAGGCGAGCTGATCGAGGAAAGTAATTACCTCTCTCTCGCCCTCGTCACCCTCCGCGGATTCAAACAATTCCTCTCGGCCGGCTTGCGAAGACGGTGAATTCCGGCCCGCAAGCGCTTGCCGCTGATTACTGATCACGGACTACCGATTACTGAAAACACCGCTTGCCCTTCGCCTTTCCTTCTGCAAACTCACGCGCTCTTCGGCTCCAGCGCCGGGGCTTTGCAGCATGGACCACATCCGAAATATCGCGATTATCGCACACGTCGATCACGGCAAGACGACCCTCGTCGATTGCCTCATGAAACAGTCGGGCACCTTCCGCGCCAACGAGGCCAAGGCCACCGAGGAGCGGATCATGGATTCCATGGATCTTGAGCGTGAAAAGGGCATCACGATCAAGGCCAAGAACGCCGCGTTCAAATACCACAACTTCCACGTCAACATCGTGGACACGCCCGGTCACGCTGACTTCGGCGGCGAGGTCGAACGCATCATGACGATGATCGACGGCGTGTTGCTCGTCGTCGATGCCCTCGAAGGCCCGCAGGCCCAGACCCGCTTCGTTCTTCGCAAAGCCCTCGAAGCCGGGGCCAAGCCGATCGTGGTCATCAACAAGATCGACCGCGACAACGCGAATCCGAAGAAGGT
>JBMYQZ010000886.1:0-2121 GCA_049601855.1 Limisphaerales bacterium
CGCCACCTGAGAAACCAACGGCCGTGTCGGTCGCGAAAATCGGATCGTGGTGCTTGCGCGGACGATAGTTGTCCGGATAGTTCAAATCCTCACGGAACTCATCCACTTCAACTTTGCGATAAGGATCCTGCATCCAGCTGTTCGGATAGAAATATGGATCGTAGTCCGGAGTTGGAATCGGAAAGGTCAGGATTTCGCTCATGCCGATTGTCGTCCGAGCGAAGGTGCGGGTCATGCCACGAATCAAACCTGTGCTGTAAGCCTGATGTGGTCCTTCCCAGAGACCAGTCTGCTCGACTGATCGCATCAATTCACCCATCCGGAAAGGTTCCCTGATATTGTTAAGGCCCCGACCAAGCTTCCGAGCGGGTCCATCACAACCGGTGAGAATAACAAGCGCGACGGTGGCAGTAAGAAATGCAGTAAGTTTTCGCATAGCGATAACGTGAAACTCGTTGGATACTAAGGACTTGCAAGGCTTTGTAAAGGCCGATTTGCCTACTTGGGGTAATCTTGTAGCTTGGCTTCCAAGAGGGGTTTTACGTCCGTATAAGCCTGCTCCAATGCCGATAAAAGCCCTGGAATCGGTTCTTTTTCGCCATCTCTCGCAGATTTTTCGATCTGCTGAGCAACCTGTTTCATGACCAAAGCACCCACATGTCCCGCGCTGGTCTTGAGCGGATGAATGGCCTTCTCGACGGCGTCGATGTCGCGGGCGGCCAAGGCAGCACGTGCCGCCGCGAGCTTTTCGTAGGCGTAGCCATAGAACATCGACACCATCTCGTGGACGAATTTGTTTTCGCCCAGCTGCTGGAGTCGCTCGAGAGATTCGTTGTCGAGAATGGGTTGGTCGGCCATGGATCGAGCGCCGCCAGCATGTTCACCTGCCGGCCATTGTCAATCCCCTGACGCCGGTATAGGTGAACTCACGAATCGATGAACAGGTTGAATCTTGACGCCGTCCGACTTCCGACAGATACCCCTTCCCCTCACTTTTTATGAAGCCTAACTCCGACTCCCCTGATCGTCGCACCTTTCTGAAATCATCCTCGTCAGCGGTTGCTGCCGGCGCGCTTGCCTCCCAGGTCGCCTTCCCCAGCGTGACCTTTGGCAAGCCCAACGACAACAAGCTCAAGCTAGGCCTCATTGGTTGCGGCGGACGTGGAACCGGCGCCGCCCGGCAAGCGCTCAAGGCGGACAGCAATATTGAACTGACCGCGATGGCCGACGCCTTTCCGGAGAAGATCGAAGGCAGCTTGAAGAACATTTCCAAGAGCGTCGAAGACACCAAGATCAAGCTGAAGAACAGCCACAAATTTATCGGCCTGGACTCCTACAAGAAAGTTCTCGATTCCGGCGTCGACGTCGTGATCCTCACAACGCCACCCGGTTTCCGCCCCGCCCACCTGGTCGAAGCAGTGAAGGCCGGCAAACACGTCTTCACCGAGAAGCCAATGGCAACCGACGCCCCCGGTGTCCGCCTGGTAAGGGAGGCTGTTGAAATCTCCAAGAAGAAGAATCTAGCGATGGTCGCCGGTTTCTGCTGGCGCTATCAATACGCCCGCAAGGAACTCTTCAAGCGCATCCACGACGGCGAGATCGGCGAAGTCCGTTCCGGCTACGGCACCTACCTCACCAACCCGGTCAAGCCGATGCCACCCGCCGAAAAACGCCCGGCCGTCATCAGCGATCTCGAGTGGCAGGTGCGCAATTGGTACAACTTCAATTGGCTCTCTGGCGACGGGCTCGTGGAACAGGCAATCCACACGGTTGATTGGGTCGGCTGGCTCATGAAGGACAAGCCGCCCGAATACTGCACCGCTGTCGGCGGCCGACAGATCCCCGCGCACGGAGGCAACATCTTTGACCACATCGAAGTGAACTACGTATGGAAAAACGAAGCCCGCGGCGCCGTCTCCCAACGCCAGACCACCGGCTGCCACAACGAGAACCGCTTCTACGTTCTCGGCACCGAAGGCGAAGCCTTCATCAGCAACCAAATCTACATCAAGGGCAAGAATCCGTGGCGCTATCGCGGTCCCAACAACGACATGTACCAGACCGAGCACAACGAGATGTTCGCCTCCATCCGCGAGGGCAATGTCATCAACAACGGTGACC
>JBMYQZ010000887.1:0-2109 GCA_049601855.1 Limisphaerales bacterium
CGTAGTTCTTATACGGGTCCTGATCCGCCGAGTTTCCGGAGAGGGGCACAGCCAAGATCGCGGCGAGAACCGCGGCACTGAACTGTTTTTTCCGGAACGTAATCACGGTGGCAATATGCTTCGTTGTCGATTGAAACACCAACCCAAAAAATTGGTTGCGGCAGCAAAAAGCCGAAGGTCTTTCGACCTTCGGCTTCGCAATCAGATTACTGATCGATTTCAGTAAGCGCCCTGAGCGCCCTTGGTGTCGCGCTGCTTCATCCAGGGCATCATGCCGCGGAGACGCTTGCCGACCTTTTCGATGCCGTGCTTTTCGCCGGCTTTCAGAAGCTTGTTGTAGTTCTTGTAACCGCCTTCGTATTCGGCGACCCATTCCTTGGCAAACTTGCCGTTCTGGATTTCCTTGAGCGCCTTCTTCATGCGCTTCTTGACGCCGGCGTCGATGATCTTGGGACCGGTGAGGACGTCGCCCCATTTGGCGGTCTCGGAAACGGAGAAGCGCATGCCGCTCACACCGGACTCGTTCATGAGGTCGGCGATCAGCTTCACTTCGTGCAGGCACTCGAAGTAGGCCATCTCCGGAGCGTAACCGGCTTCGACGAGCGTTTCGTAGCCCGCGATCACGAGCGCGGAAAGACCACCGCAGAGAACGGTCTGTTCACCGAAGAGATCCGTCTCGGTCTCTTCCTTGAAGTCGGTCTGGATGACGCCGGCGCGGGTGCCGCCGATACCCTTGGCCCAAGCGAGGGCGATCTTCTTCGCCTTGCGATTGGCATCCTGGTAAATGCCGATCAGGGAAGGAACACCTTTGCCTTCGACGTATTGACCACGAACCGTGTGACCCGGGCCCTTCGGCGCGACGAGCACGACGTTCACGTCCTTCGGGGGGACGACGGTCTTGTAGTGGATGGAAAAGCCGTGGGAGAAGAGCAGCGTCTTGCCCGGCGTGAGATTCGGCTCGATGTCTTCCTTGAAAACCTTGCCCTGCTTGGTGTCCGGCAGACCCACGAAAATCACGTCGGCCTGCTTCACGGCCTGCGCGGTGGTGACGACCTTGAAGCCGGCCTTCTTGGCGACGGGGATCGATTTGCTGCCTTTGTAGAGACCGATGATCACGTTGAGACCGGAGTCCTTCAGGTTCAGCGCGTGGGCGTGACCTTGGGAACCGTAGCCGAGCACGGCCAGGGTCTTGTCTGCGAGCACGCCGAGATCGGCGTCTTTTTCCTTATAAACTTTAGCTGCCATAATTCTTTGTCGTGGCCGCGCTGTCCTCCGCGAAGCCGTGGTTGTCAGTCGATGCGGCGAGGACACCGCCGGGTAAACTATTTGCGAGGGAGAGCGACCTTGCCGGTGCGGGTGAGGTCCATGATTCCGTAGGCCTGCATCAGATCGAGGAACTTCTCGATCTTCTCTTCGCTGCCGGTGATCTCAATGGTCAGACTCTTTGCCTGCACATCGACAATCTTGGATCGAAAGATGTCGCAGATCTGCATCACCTCGGCGCGTGTCTTGGAATCGACACCGACCTTCACAAGGATGAGTTCGCGATCGATGTATTCGCCGTCGCGGAAATCGATGACCTTCAGGACGTCGACGAGCTTGTTGAGCTGCTTGACGATCTGCTCAAGCGTCGCGTCATCGCCACGGGTGACGATTGACATGCGCGACACGCTCGGATCCTGGGTGGGCGCCACATTCAGGGAGTCGATGTTGAAACCGCGGCCGCTGAACAATCCAGCCACCCGGGTCAACACCCCGAACTTGTTTTCTACCAATACTGAGATGGTGTGTCTCATAACGTGTTTTCCGGCTCACCGCCGGGCGCCAATGCCCGTTCGATGCAGCCTGTTTAAAAGCAAAAACCCGCGTCCTTGCGGATCCGCGGGAGGCACTTGAGCTTCGCAAGAAACCGCCCGCATCAGCCAAGGCTGACGACGACCAGTCCTACGTTTACGTTGCTCATTTGCATCAACGGGCGCGAAAAGTAGCAATCGGCCCCCTGCCGGTCAAGGGCAGAGGCGAATTGTCCCACGGCCCCGGAATCCACTAGGAAAAGGCTAGGGTGTGTTCGAAAACCGTTCAACACAACCAGTCATAGATGGAGGCCAA
>JBMYQZ010000888.1:0-2103 GCA_049601855.1 Limisphaerales bacterium
AATTGCCCCCGCTTCGGCGCCAAGCCGCCGCGACCAACCTCACTGGCATCCGGTGCCGGCGGACGAGGGTCATTTAGCACGGGCTGATCTCCGACGCTCCATCCGGGGTAGATTCCGTTGGCAGCGAGGATTTTGCCAACCGGCCTGGGAGCATTCATCCCTCCCCTAGTTTTCGAGCCCCAAGGATGGTAAGACTTCTGCGCCAACGCGTCCTCGGTGATCCCTTTGCCCCGCCAGATCGCAGACATGCGAAGCAGATCCACGTCGAAACAGGCCCAGCAATCATTGCCGAGATTCAGGATCAACCCACGAGGCGTGAGATTGTTCTTCAGCAGCTCCTGCTTGTCGTCACGGGCATCGAGCGTGGAAGAGTAAAAGGGGAAGGTTGGTTCGATCCAGTCGGCCCAAGGGGTCTTGCGGGCGTTGTTTTGCTTCTTCGCTGCCTGAGCCTCACCGGGCTCGACAAGCAGGGCGATCAAAAGTGCGAAACTAAGAATGATGAATGGACGATTCATGCGGCGGCTTTGGTAGCGGTGTGGTCGCGGGATTGGAAGTCCCGAAGCCAGAATCGATTCACTTTGCTTCCGGGAAATGGCATCAGCATGCAATCTGCTCTTTCAAATCCGAGCATTCGTCCCGCCATGAAGGAACCAGCACACCCTGAAGTCTCACTCCGTGGAGATCCGCCCCTAGGTAACGAAGATATCCGCCGCCGCGCCTTGATGTGGCACTCGCTCGGATTTGCCACGCTGGTATTACTGCTATGGGCAGATGAGCTGTTCACCTTTCTCTACGGCTATTTTCAAGGGGACTGGCGCCGGGTGGACTTGTTTGAGGCCGCCATCCGGACCGGCGTGATCATCCTGCTTTGGATTATCTCCTCCTACAAATTGTACCAGACGCTCTCCCGGTTGACCTACCTCGAGTCATTGGTCCATTTCTGTGCCTGGTGCAATTGCGTGCGCGACAAGGAAAAGTGGCAGACGCTTGAAGAGCACTACCAGGAGCGCACTGGCGAGCGGGCCTCCCACGGCATCTGTCCGACATGCGCCAAGAAATTCGAGCTCGCGGAGAAGAGTTAAACGTTTCAAATCCTGACGTGACGCTGATCGGCACTTTCGATACGTTCGCCGTCGATGAAGTCACCCCTGCGAGTGCTCGTTGTGGAGGATTCGGAGTTCGACGCGCGGATGTTGATCCGGCTGTTGAATCGTGGCGGCTATGAGACCGAATACAAACGGGTCGAGACCGCCGATCAGCTGCGTGAAGCCTTGGAGCAAAAATGGGATCTGGTTCTGTCTGATTACAATCTTCCCGGATTCGACGCCCCGCAGGCTCTGGCCATCTACAAGGAGCATAAACTCGACATTCCTTTCATCATCATCTCTGGCGGCATCGGTGAGGACATCGCCGTCGCCAACATGAAGGCCGGGGCGCACGATTATCTGATGAAGGGCAACCTCGCCCGGCTCGTACCCGCCGTGGAACGCGAGTTGCGCGAATCCCAGGTGCGCCAAGCCCGCCGCGCTGCGGTTTCGGAGTTGCGCACGAGTGAAGAGCGCTACCGCCTGCTTTGGGAAACCGCGACCGATGCCATCCTGTTGATGGACACCAACAGCGTCATCACCTACGCGAATCGCGCGGTGGAGGTCGTCTTCGGTTACACACCAGACGAATTGTTGGGGGAAAACCTCACCCTGTTGCTCCCGTCCGAAGAGCACGAAGAGGACGGGGTCACGCTCTTCAAGAGCCTGCACATTGAAGACAGCAAGAGCCGACGGCGAATGGTCGAAACCGTCGGCCGGCGCAAAGGCAAGAAACAGGTACTCATCGAGGTGGTCTACAACGACATGGAACTCGACGGCCGCCAGACCTACGTCGCCTTCATCCGCGACATCACCGCCCGTAAACGCGCCGAGAAGGAACTGCTCGAACACGAGGAGCAGTTCCGAGTCGCTCGCGAAATCCAGCAGCACCTCTTTCCCAAGAATTCTCCCAGCGTCCCTGGTTTCGATATCGCCGGAGCCTCCTTTCCCGCGGAAGCCGCAGGTGGTGACTACTACGACTACCTGGAAATGGCCAAGGACGGTTTTGCCATGGTTG
>JBMYQZ010000889.1:0-2100 GCA_049601855.1 Limisphaerales bacterium
ATGTCGGTGACTGGCTGCAGTTTCGCGGGCCCAACGCCTCCGGGATCGCAGAGAATGCCAATCCGCCCGTGGAATGGAGCGGCTCGAAGAATCTTCGTTGGAAAACGGAGTTGCCGGGCCCGGGGTCCTCTTCGCCGATTGTCGTGGGTGATCGCATTCTTGTGACCTGCTGGAGCGGTTATGGGGACAACTCGGGAGGCAGCATCGATGACTTGAAACGACACCTCCTCGCGGTCGATCGGAGGAACGGCAAGGTGGTTTGGCTAAAGACCGTTCCCTCCAAGGTGCGCGAGGATGAGTTCCGTCGCTATCTTGACGAACACGGGTACGCGAGCCACACGCCGACGAGCGATGGAAAAACGGTCTATGCGTTCTTTGGTAAATCCGGCGTCCATGCCTATTCGCTCGATGGTCGGAAGGTTTGGGAGAAGCAGATCGGCACCTTGTCCAACAATCGGCGCTGGGGATCGGCCGCCAGTCTGATGCTTTATGACGGCAAGCTGATCGTGAATGCAGCCGATGAAGCGCGGGCGATCATCGCTTTGGACCCGTAGAACGGAGAAGAAATCTGGCGGTCCCCTGGCGATACCTTGGAACTTTCATTCGGCACGCCGATTGTGGTGAAAGAGCAGGGGAGGGAATCCCTCGTGTTGGGTGTGCCCAACGAAGTGTGGGCGTTGAATCCGGCCAACGGGAAACTTCGTTGGCTGGCTGAGACTCGTATTCCCGGCAACGTTTCACCGTCGGTCGTTCAAGGCGGCGATTCAGTCTTTGTGTTCGGGGGGTACCCGCAGCGAGGCACGGTCGCGATCAAGACCGGAGGCTCCCGTGACGTAACTTCCTCGCACGTTCGCTGCGAACCACGAAGACGACCTATGTGCCGACACCGATTTATCGCGACGGGCATCTTTACTTCGTCAACGATCAGGGTCGCGTGCTCTGTCTCAAAGCGGAGGACGGAGAGGTGATTTACGAAGAGCGATTGCCCAACGTATCGGGCAGAACTCCCGCGTACGCTTCAGCGGTCTATGCGAACGGTAATTACTACGCCACCACTCGTCGGTCCGGGGCCTTCGTGATCGCGGCCGATCCCAAATTCAAGATCGTCGCCAACAATGTGATCGAAGGCGACAGCACTCAGTTCAACGCTACTCCGGCGATTTCCGACAACCAGATATTCCTCCGTTCGGATGCGGCGCTTTATTGCTTCGCCAATTCGGGCGGCTCACGAAGATGAAAACCCTCACGAAGCTCCGTTCCTCCGCTCCGATTTTGATCGGCACTGTTCTGGTAATTACGGGAATTGCAATCAGCGCGATCGCCCACCCTCACAACGAGAGACAGTCGCGGAAGAAACGTTCTTCGTGGAATCAGCCGAATCCCCGCCCGCAATTCGAGCCGCCGCGCGGGCATTATCCCCGTCGGTTGGAGCAAACGGACCCTCGCGTCCGGCAGTTCTTGTTCGCTCCCCAGCCTTTTCACCGGCCGACGCGACGGAGGCCAGCGGTTGACCGTCCCATGCCGAGGGTGGTGGTGAAACGTCCGATGCTGCCACAAGTTCCGATGAATTCGCCGTTCATGTGGGCCTTGGACGCCGACGAGGACGGATTCATCGACGCGAAGGAAATGGCGCAGGCGGCGGAGGCACTGCGGGCGATGGATCTGAACGACGACGGCCAGATTGGTCCCGCGGAATGGAGGGCTCGTCCGGGACGGTTGCCGGTCGAAATGAATTCTTGGCCGGAAGGCCGGATCCAAGGCAACAACGCGGGGCGGTCGTCTGTCGGGGGCGAACGGTCCGCTCGCCCTGATTCAAAGAACAGAAAATCTGAGAAAGAGCGGGTGAATCTGGGTAAAAGAAGTGATTGGAGGAATCATGCCAGAAGATGAATTCCATCGAACGAGGAACAAGGATGAATGGATGAATGTGTCCCTCACGATGTCCGTTCGCTTGCGACAGATGGAGCCGAACTCCAAGCACCCACCACCAAGTGATCGTCTGAAGCTCTCTTGGAAGCCTCGTAAACGCCTTTGCTGATGCCTTTACCCCAACCGGCGGGCAAGCAGTTAAGACCGCCGGCTGCAGCCATGCTGGCATGA
>JBMYQZ010000890.1:0-2099 GCA_049601855.1 Limisphaerales bacterium
AAGCACCCGTTGCCGCTGCGGTAGAAGCTGGCTTTGACGCAAACCTCCAGACAATCGACATGGGCCTCGGCCTGCAAGAAGGCTTCAACCCAACGCAGACCTTTGGCGCTGCCGTTGTCGGCGGTGCTGCCTGTCACTGGGGTGGTCCAGCGGCGTTTGCCGAGGTCAATTCTGCGATCCACTCCGTGATGTTCGATGCCGATGGCGAGTGGTTCGACTCCTTCAATTTTGTAAACGATGCCGGCCATGCCGAGAATGGCGTTTATGCGCTGCGCGCCAACTGGGGCTTCGATGATCTCGACCTCGACGCCATCAAGAAGTTTCGCTCCATCGAGAGCAAACTGACAGGTCATGGTGAATCCCATCTCAATCCCGAGGGTGTGTTGCTGAGCAATGGTCCGCTGGGATCGAGTCTGCCCCAGGCCCAAGGTCTGGCCTTGGCGGACAAGGTGGCTGGCAACGATCGGGTCACCATCTGCGTGGTCTCTGACGGTGCCTCGATGGAAGGTGAAGCCAAGGAGTCGTTTGCTGCGATCCCCGGAATGGCGGCCAAGGGACAGGTCAATCCGTTCGTGATGATCGTATCCGACAACGACACGAAACTCTCCGGTCGCATCACCGCTGACTCCTTTTCCATGCAGCCCACCTTTGAGGCGATGGACGATCTTGGTTGGAACGTGATCAAGGTTGATAACGGCCACGATTTGCAGGCCGTCTACTCAGCGGTCGAGAGCGCTGTGACGGTCGCTCGTTCGAACGCCGACAAACCCGTCTGCATCTGGCTCAAGACGATCAAAGGTTATGGCATCAAGGCGACTGAGGAACATTCTGCGGGTGGTCACGGGTTTCCGTTGAAGAACGGCGAGAAGGCCATTGATTGGGTCAATGAGATCTATGGTGGCGACGCTCCCTCCGAGTTCACCGATTGGGCCAACACCCTGCGCGGTGAATGGGAAGCCGCAGAAGAAGCGAAGAAGGCGGCTGCTGGTGGTTCGTCCGCTCCCAAGCCAAAGAAGGACAAGGTGCAGGCGGGTCTCGCAGCGGGTGCCGTCAAGGCCGCACAGGAAGGCTACCCGGTCTATTCGATTTCGAGCGACGTGCAGGGCTCGACTGGTATCGCTGCTTTTCAGAAAGCTATTGAAGGCCGTCACGTGGAAGTCGGTATTGCTGAGGCCAATATGATCAGCACCGGTGCCGGATTCTCGAAGGTCGGATTCGTTCCGATCGTTGACACCTTCGGCCAGTTTGGCGTCACCAAGGGTAACCTGCCGTTGACAATGGCTGCTCTATCCCAAGCTCCGGTGATCGCGATGTTTTCACACGTCGGCTTCCAGGATGCTGCCGACGGTGCGTCTCACCAGGCGACGACCTACTATGCGGCCGTAAGCGCGATTCCGCACACGGTCGTGATCACTCCCTCCTGTGCGGGGGAGGCTGAGGCGTTGATGTATGAGGCGATCAAGCGTTTTGCCGAAGACCGCAAGGCGGGCAGGGATGGCGAGAGCTATATCTTTTTCGTCGGACGCGAATCCTATCCGATCCACTGGCTGGACAACCCCGATTACAAGTGGGGGAAGGCGCAGGTGATCAAGGAAGGCAGCGACGTCGTGATCGTCGGATCCGGTGTGTTGTTCAGCCGCACCTTGGAAGCCGCCGAACAATTGGCTGAAAAAGGCATCAGTGCGACGGTGATCAACAATCCCTTCACTAACCGGGTGGACGTCGAGACCATCGGTGGAGCCGTTGCCAAGTGTGGCGGCCGCCTGATTACGATCGAAGATCATCAGGTCATCTGCGGTATGGGTGCCCAGATTTCCCACGCGCTCTCACAGAATGGCGTGGCCCATCGCGTGAAGTCATTGGGGATTCCCGGCGAATTTGGCCAATCTGCCTACATGGCAGCGCAGCTCTACGATCAATACGGGCTGAACGCGGCCAAACTTGTGGAGGCGGCTGAAGAACTGATGAAGTAGATTCAGCTGAAGACGATTGCGAAGGGCGCGGGTTTTAACGACCCGCGCTCTTTTGTTTGGCGGTGGGGCGGTTCGTGCTCACCAGCGGTGAAGAATAGTAGTAGTTGTGGATGATGATTGTCTGTG
>JBMYQZ010000891.1:0-2099 GCA_049601855.1 Limisphaerales bacterium
TGAATTCCAAGGGATACATTTGTCCCGGACTGGGCGACGCCGGCGATCGATTGTTTGGGATATGAATCCTCCTGGCTCGAAGGCTACCCTTCGTGATCCTTCGTCATGCTGACCTCGGCACGGAGGAGGTCGTGCAGGGTGACGATGCCGATGATTTGCCCCCCCGGTTTGTCGAGCATGATGGTAACGCCGGTGGGGGATTCGATGAGCTTGTACTGTAACTGACGAATATGGTCATTGGGCAGGACGGTGGCGGCTTTTTGAAGAATGGGTTCCTTGCCGGAATCGATGGAGGCCTGTGCTTTTTGGCGGCTGAGAATACCCTTCAGTTCGTCGTCCACCATCACGGGGAAGTAATTGTAGGGGTGGTTTTCGATCGCGTCTTTCATGGTCTCAGGGGTGAG
This sequence comes from Limisphaerales bacterium, assembly GCA_049601855.1. GTDB lineage: Bacteria > Verrucomicrobiota > Verrucomicrobiia > Limisphaerales > JAYPXF01. The sequence goes on from JBMYQZ010000891.1 coordinate 405, forward strand.
ATCACGGAGAACGATCGGTTCGAAGTTCATGATGGTTGAGACCGGCAGTTGTTGCCATGAACGGAGGTCCCGAGGGGGGATGACATGTTGCAGATTGTGGCCGTCCTGAACGAGAAGTTCATCGTAGAAATTGTGGGTGGAGAGACGGCGGCTGACCGCCTGGCTGACGAGGGCGCCGAGCATCAGGGCTGGGACGACGTGGAAGTCGTGGGTCATTTCGAACACGATCAGGATCCCGGTCACGGGCGTGCGGACAACGGCACCAAGGCAGGCACTCATGCCGACGACAGCGAGGAGCGTACGTTGGCTCCAATCGAGTTCCACGAAGTGACCCATGATGCCGCCCATGAAAATACCACCAATGGCGCCGATGAAGAGGGTGGGCGAGAAAATGCCTCCGCAACCGGCCCAGCCATAACAGGCGACGGTGGCGACGAGTTTGCCAACCACGAGGACGCCGGCGGCTTTCCAGCCGATGTCTGAGGCGAGGGCTTCGGACAGCGTGACGTAGCCGATGCCGAACACCCCGGCTTTACCCGTATAGAGGAACACGAGCACGCCGATGGCCCAGGTGATGACGGCGCCGATGACGGGCTTGAGCCAGAGGGGGACGCTGTCGATCTTCTTTTGGTGCTGGCGCACTCGCATGGTCCATTTCTGGAATATCACGCCCAGGAAGCTGCAGAACGCGGCGACGAAGGGGATCAGCAAATAGACCATCCAGGAACCGGCGCCGATGGCTTGGAGGCTGAAGGCGGGTTCCTCGCCGACGATGGCGTGGGCGACGAAGGCGCCGAGAACGGAGGCCAGCAAGACGCTGCCGAGAAAACGGCTGTTCAGGTCGCCGACAATTTCCTCAAGCACGAAGGTGATCGCGGCGAGGGGCGTGTTGAACGCGGCGGCCAAACCGGCCGCGGCCCCGGCGGCGGAGGCATTGCGTCGGTTTTGCTTCGGTTCGCCGAGCAGACCGGCGGTGTTCGAGGCCAAGGCTCCGGCGATTTGGACGCTGGGGCCTTCACGTCCGAGACTGCTGCCGCCACCGATGGAGATCGATCCCGCCAAGAATTTGACCCAAGCCACCCGCCAAGGCACGTGCCCGAAGTCCTTCCAAAAGGCCAACTTCAGCTGCGGAATGCCGCTGCCGGAGGCATCCTTGCAAAGTCGCGTGAGGAGCCAGCCGGCGATCGCTGCGCTGATGGTGACGGTGAAGAAGCTCTTGACGATGAAACTGATCGGGTCGCCCTTGGCGTATTGCTCGTAGGTGACCGCGTAGATGGCTGAAATCGTGATGTGGAATAGCACGGCGGCCAGGCCGGCGGCGACTCCGTAGATACAGGTGGCCACGATCGAACGCGTCTGTCGCGGCAATCGTTGCATCTGCTGGCCAACCCAATGGAATCGCACCCGCCTGTTAAAGGTGAGGGGGGCGGGGCAGTTCAAGCAGTTTCGCGGAAAATCCCGGATTGAGGTGAAGCAGAGCCTCCGTCACATTGATCGCAGATCATGCGAAAGCTCTGTATCTCCCTACTGGCATTGGCCGCGACGATGGTTTCGGCCGATGATTGGCCGCAATGGCGCGGTTCAAACCGAGACGGAAACTGGAACGAAACCAAAGTCATCGATCGATTCGAAGAAGATCAACTCGAGGTCAGCTGGCGACAACCGTTGGGTGCCGGTTATAGCGGTCCCACCGTC